>JACQTN010000611.1 GCA_016210785.1 Armatimonadota bacterium | reverse complement strand
GCGGATGAACGGTGCTCAGTGGTGTGATCTTCGGCTCGAAGTTCGACAGATTGGCGCGGGTTGCCCAGAACTGCGGCTGGTTGTACATGGGGATGACGGGTAGGTCGCGCATGGCGATGCGCTGCAGATCGTGCAGGAGGGCCAGCCGCTTCTTCTCGTCCCGCTCCACCTGCTGCGCGTCGTAGAGCCGGTTCCACTCCGCGTTGTCGTAGAAGGGTATGTTGTTTCCGGCGGGTGGCAGCTCGGCCCGGCTGAAGATGCCGATGGCGCTGTCGGCGTCACCGTTGATGGTCCGCCACCAGGTCAGCGTCATCTGCGTCTGGCTCTTGTCCAGCGGCTGCCGGATCAGGTCGGCGAACTGGCCCCACTCCATGAACTGCAGCTGCACGTTGACCCCCACGCGGCGCAGTTGCGCCTGCACGGTGATCGCCACTTCCCTATCCATCAGGTAGCGCCCCGCCCCCACCGACAGGATGAAGGACACGTTCTCCGCCTTCGCCTCCTGCAGGAGCTGGCGCGCCCTGTCCGGGTTGTAGTCGTACACGTCATACCTGGGGGTGTACCCGAAGGCGTTGTCGGGGACGATGGAATGGGCGACCCGGGCCAGGTTCTTGAAGATGCCCTTCGCGATCAACTCGCGGTTGAGGGCATGGGCCATGGCCTGCCGCACCTTCACGTTGTTGAACGGCGGCCGCTGCACGTTCATGTTCAGGCGGATGAACCCCGCCGAGGGCGGGTTCAGCACCTTCAGGCGCGAGTTCTTGGCCAGCCGCTCGGCCTCTAGCGGCGAGAAGGCGTGGATCACGTCCACGTCCCCCGCCTCCAATGCCGCCACGCGCGCCTGGTCGTCGCGTATGGTGCGCACGATGATTCGGCGGAAGCGCGGCCGTCCTGCCCAGTACTGGTCGAAGGCCTCCAGCACCATCCGGTCGCCGCGGATCAACTCCACGAACGTGTAGGGCCCGGGCCCCACGGGGCGGCGGGAGAACTGGTCCTCGCCCATGCTCTCGATGGCCGCCTTGGAATAGACCGAAATGGTCGTGTAGGTGAAGGTCCGCAACAGCGGGGCATACGGCGCTCTGGCGGTGACCCGCACCCGGTTGCCGGGCATGGTGGTGATGCTCTCCACGATCAACAGCGCGGACCGGCCGACGGAGAACTTGCGGAAGCGGTCCAGGCTGAACTTGACGTCCTCCGCGGTCAGCGTGCGCCCGTCGTGCATGCGGACGTTGTCCCGGATCTTGAAGATGAGAGAGCGCCCGCCGTCGGCCAGCTCCCACGACTCGGCCAGCCAGGGGACCACCTTGCCGTTCTGCTCCAGCACCAGCACATCGGAGATCTGGGCATTCATGCCGATGGCCGGGAGCCCGGTGACCTTGTGGGTGTCCGCGGTGGGGATCTCGAAGGGCAGGGCGATCACCAGCGTGTCCTTGGCCTGGCCGCGGCCGGGGCCGGGCAGGGCCAGCACCACCACGCCCACGATGGCGGCGGTCATGAGAGCGGCCAGCCGTACGACGTGCGTCGCGTGTCTCACGGGCCTCACCTCCACGTCACAAGTTCGCTTTCCGGGCGCGCGTGTCCTCGCCCGCGGGGTCCCGCGCTCCCCTCGCGCCCTGTTGTGTAGAATAGCAGGAGAGAAGGAGACGCGGCAGAGGCGTTCTCGCGCCGGTACCGGGGTGCCCGGCGGCGGGATGGTGGAGGGGGCGGCGCATGAGGCTCTCCCGGAGGCGGTTCGAGCGGCTGGTGGCCGAGGCGCTGGAGGGCATTCCCGAGGAGATCCGCCGGCGCATGGACAACGTCGAGGTCGTGGTGGAGGACTGGCCTACCCGGGAGCAACTGGCCAGCGTCGACCTGGGCGACGAGGACCTGCTGTTCGGCCTGTATGAAGGCGTGCCCCTCATCGAGCGCGGGATTACCGCGTCGCCCATCCTGCCGGACAAGATCACCATCTTTCAGGGGCCGCTGCTGGAGGCGTGCGAGACCGAGGCCGAGATCACCGAAGAGGTCCGGCGCACGGTCGTCCACGAGGTGGCCCATCACTTCGGGCTCGGCGAGGACGAGATCGCCCGGCTGGGCTACTGAGGTTCGGGCGACGGCGCGCGCGGCGCCAGCGCAGCCGACGGCGTAGGGATTTGGCCAGGCGGGCGAGAACTCCTCATGGCATGGACTTGATCGGAGCGCCGTCGGTGCAGGTCCGCGTCCTGGCCAGCGGCAGCGCAGGCAACGCGGTGCTGGTGGCGGCCGGCGACGCGCGGCTGCTGGTGGATGCGGGCCTGTCGGCCGAGGCGGTTGGCCGCGAGCTCGGCCTCCTCGGGCTGCAACTCCAGGATCTCACCGCGGTCCTCCTCACCCACGAGCACGACGACCACGCCCGCGGCGCCGCGGCCATCAGCCGGCTGGCCGGCGTGCCGGTCCTGGCCAACGAGCCCACGATCCAGGCCTGCGTCGCGCTCGCCGACGCGGCGGTGGAGCGATTCACCACCGGCGTGCCGTTCCGCGTGGGCGGGATCGCCGTGGAGGCGTTCCTGGTGCCCCACGACGCCGCCGAGCCTGTCGGCTTCCACCTGGACGCGGGCGGCGCGCGCGTCGCCGTGGCCATGGATCTGGGCGAGGTGCAGCCGCCGCTGGTGGAGCGGTGCCGGGGCGCGGACCTGGTGCTGCTGGAGGCCAACTACGACATGCGGCTGCTGGCCGTCAGCGCCTATCCCTGGTTCGTCAAGAACCGGATCCTGGGGACGCGCGGGCATCTCTCCAACCCCGCGGCCGCGGCGGCCGCGGCGGAACTGGCGACGGCGCGGCCGCAGGCGGTGGTCCTGATCCACGTCAGCGACACCAACAACCTGGCGCCGCTCGCCCGCGACATGGTTCGCGCCTCGCTGCGGCGCACTGGCCGCGGTCACGTGCGGGTGGAGGCGGTGCGGCCCAACAACCACAGCGCCATCTGGTCGGCGTGGCCCGACGCGCCCGCCGGGCCCGTGCGCATCGAGTCCTGGGACGCCGCGCCGCCCCGGACTGCGGGATCGCCCCTTCTGTCCCTTGCCGATCCGAGAAATGATTCCCGCGGTCCCACTGGCCCGCCGTGAGCGGCGGCGTTCCCCCCATGACCAGCGTCGAGCAGGCGCTGTTTGAGGGCAAGCCGGAGGAGCCGCTCCGGCGCGCCGCCGGGCGCATCCTCTCCAGTGCCCTCCAGGCCGTCGATCCCGAGGCCGCCGTCCTCCGCCACCTCCGCCGGCGCGGGTCGCTGCTGCGCGTGGGCGGTCGCCGCCACGACCTGCGCACCGTGCGCCGCATCTACGTGGTCGGCGCGGGCAAGGCCGGCGCCCGCATGGCCCGCGCCGCGGAGTCGGTGCTGGGCGACCGCATCACCGCGGGTGCGGTGGTGGTGAAGCACGGCTACACCGAGCCGCTGTCGCGCGTACGGGTAGTGGAGGCTGGCCACCCGCTGCCCGACGAGGCCGGGGTTGCCGGGGCGGAGGCGGTCCTGGATCTGGCCGCGCGCGCGGACCGCGATGATCTGGTTCTCTGCCTGGTGTCGGGCGGCGGCTCCGCGCTGCTCCCGGCGCCGGTAGTGGGCGTCACGCTGCAGGACAAGGCGCGCGTTACCGATCTCCTCCTGCGGGCGGGCGCCACGATCGACGAGCTGAATACGGTGCGCAAGCACCTGTCCCGCGTCAAAGGGGGGCAGCTCGCGCGCGCCGCCGCGCCCGCGGCGATCACCAGCCTCATCCTCTCCGACGTGGTGGGCAGCCCGCTGGACGTCATCGCTTCCGGGCCCACCGTGCCCGATCCCACCACCTACGCCGACGCGGTGCGCGTGCTGGAGCGGTACGGCGTCATGGACCGCGCCGGCCCGGCCGTGCGCGATCACCTGGGGCGGGGTGAGCGCGGCGAGATTCCGGAGACGCCCAAGCCCGGCGATTCCCTCTTTGCCGCCGTGGAGAACGTGGTGGTGGGCGGCAACGAGCAGGCGGCCCGCGCCGCGGTGGCGGAGGCGAAGGCGGCGGGGTTTCATGCCCTCCTCCTTTCAACTTATGTGCAAGGCGAGGCGCGGGAGGTGGGCCGGGTGCTGGCGGCCGTGGCGCGGGAGATCGCGGCGGCGGACCGACCGTTGCCGAGGCCCGCCTGCGTGGTGGCGGGAGGAGAGACGACGGTGACGGTGCGCGGGGCCGGGCGCGGCGGGCGCAATCAGGAGGTCGCTTTGGGTGCCGCCCTGGGCGTCGCCGGGATGGCGGAGACGCTCGTGGTGGGGTTCGCCACCGACGGCACGGACGGTCCCACCGACGCGGCGGGCGCCGTCGCCGATGGCAGCACGGTGGCGCGGGCCCACGCCGTGGGGTTGAACCCGCACCGGCATCTCGCCGCCAATGACAGCTACCCATTTTTCGCGGCTCTCGGCGACCTGATCATCACCGGCCCGACCAACACTAACGTCAACGACCTGATGCTGGTGCTGGTGGGCACGCCTTCTGCCAGGACTGGCCCGTGACGCGGATGGTGGTCGCGCGTTGACGGAGAGGACCCCCCATGGTATTCTCTGGAACGGCATGACCGACACCCTGCGCGTGCTGCTCTGCACATCGGAAGCCGTCCCCTTTGCCAAGACCGGAGGCCTCGCGGACGTGAGCGGCGCGCTGCCGCGCGCGCTGGCGGGCCAGGGGTGCGACGTGGGCCTCATGATGCCCGCCTACCGCTCCGTCCCGCGCGACGATCTGGAGGCGGTGGCCGCGGTGCGCGTGCCGGTCGGCCCACAGACGCATGAGGGTCGCATCCTGCGCGGGGTCATGCCCGGCACCACGATCCCCGTCTACTTCGTGGAACATCCCGCCTTCTTTGACCGGCCGGGCCTGTACGGCGAGGGTGGCCGCGATTATCCCGACAACCTGGAGCGCTTCGCCTTTTTCTGCCGGGCCGCCGTGGAGTACATCCGGCAGGCGCCGCGCCGCCCGGAGATCATCCACTGCAACGACTGGCAGACCGCCCTCATCCCCGTCTACCTGACGACCACGCACCGCGACCTGGGGCCGATCGGCACGCTGTTCACGATCCACAACCTGGCCTACCAGGGGCTCTTTCCCGCGGAACAATTCGGCATGCTGGGGCTGCCGCCGGACCTGTACGGGATCGACGCGCTTGAGTACTGGGGACAGGTCAGCCTGCTCAAGGGCGGGCTGCGGTTCGCCGATCTCCTCACCACCGTGAGCGAGCGGTACGCGGAGGAGATCCAGACCGAGGAGTTCGGGTGCGGGCTGGAGGGCGTGCTGCGCCACCGCCGGGATCGCCTGATCGGCATCCTCAACGGCGTGGACTACGGCGCGTGGGACCCCGCCCACGATCCCCACATTCCCGCGCGCTACTCCGCGGAGGACGTGAGCGCCAAGGCGCGCTGCAAGGAGCACCTGCAGCGGGAGCAGCGGCTCGCCAGAGACCCGCGGGCGCCGCTCATCGGCATGGTCACCCGCCTGGCCGACCAGAAGGGGCTCGACCTGGTCGCCGCGGTGATCGAGGACGTGATGGCGCGGGGTGCCCAGTTCGTGCTGCTGGGCACCGGCGATCCCAAATATCACCAGCTCTTCACCAGGCTGCGGGGTCGCTACCGCAGGCAGATGGCGGTCACCCTGTCCTTCGACGACAGTCTGGCGCACCGCATCGAGGCCGGCGCGGACATGTTCTTGATGCCGTCCCGCTACGAACCGTCGGGCCTGAACCAGCTCTACAGCCTGCGCTACGGCACGGTGCCCATCGTGCGCCGCACGGGCGGGCTGGCGGACTCCATCACCGACTGCACGTCCGAGACGCTGGCCGCGGGCACGGCCACCGGTTTCGTCTTCACGCCGTACACGCCGGATGCTCTGCGTCAGGCGCTCGAGCGCGCGCTGAGCGCCTTTGCCGACCCCGCCATGTGGCGGCGGCTGCAGCAGGCGGGCATGCGGGCTGATTTCTCATGGGCGCGGTCGGCCGCCCGCTACGTGGAGGCCTACCGCGGGGCGCGCGAGATGCTGTCCGTGTCCTTGGGGACACCGCGGTGACGGGACGCCCGGAGCCCGGCACCTTCTGCCCGGCGTGCGCGGCCCGATTCCAGATGGAACCGTCCCGGTGGAGGTGAGAGCGGCGTGCCCCAACTGCGCAAGGACCCGGTGACCCAGCGCTGGGTGATCGTCGCCATCGAGCGGG
>JACQTN010000071.1 GCA_016210785.1 Armatimonadota bacterium | reverse complement strand
TGATCCACCCGGCCCAGAATTCGCAGCAGCAGGAACTCGATGTCCTCTGCAGACAGGCGCGTCAAACGCAGACGGCGTATCGCCGCGCCCATCAGCCGGTGACCGGCAGTCCCTTCTCTGCTCGCATCGCCCACACTCTCCGAGCGCACGGTACCCACGATCAGCAGGCGACTCCCCGAAAGATGCCCAACCAGGTAGAGCAGCACGTCCACCGTGGCCGGGTCGGCCCAGTGCAGGTCCTCCAGCACCATGAGCTGCGGCTTCACCGCGGCCAGCCCGGTCAGGTATTGCGCCACCGCCTCCAGCAGGCGCGCCCGCGCCATCTCCGGGTCCAGCGGCGGCGGATCGCCGAGATCGGGCAGCAGGCGGCGCACCTCCGGCACCAGCGTCCCCAGCGTGGCCAGCCAGATCCGCTCCACCGTCACCAACTCGGCCGCGGACAGCTCCCGCAGCCCCTGCCGGATCGCCTCGGTCACCGGCTGGTAGGGCACCGGGTGCTCGATCTCCATCCCCTGCCCCCACAGCACCTGCGCGCCCCGCCAGCGCGCCTGGCTGGCCAACTCCCGCAGCAGCCGCGTCTTGCCAATGCCCGCTTCCCCCGTCACCAGATAGAACCCGCCCTCCCCCTTCATCATCTGCTCCACGTAGCCGACCAACTCGGCCAGTTCCCGCTCCCGCCCCACTAGCGGAATCTCGCTGGCCTTCACCGGCAGCACGTCCGGCGGCGGCGCCGGCGCAATGGGCAGCGTCGCACCCTCGCGCGCCTCCTGGCGCGCCGCCACGATCTGCTCGTACAGTCCCCGCGTCTCCGCCGCCACCATGGTGCCCAACTCCCGCTGCACCATGTCGTAACACACCTGGTACTGCCGCAGCGCCCCCGCCGTGTCCCCCAGCAGGTGCAGCAGCCGGATGACCTCCTGATGCCCGCCCTCATCCAGCGCCTCATGCTCCACCAGCCGCCGCGCCCAGCGCAACGCCGTCCGGTACTCCCCGCGCTCTTTGTGGCGCGCCACCAGCGTGCGCAGCACCTGCTGGTAGATCATCGCCAGCCGCTGCCGCTCCACCAGACACCATTCCTCGTCGCACCCTGCCAAGAACGGCCCGCCATACGCCTCGGCCGCCTGCCGCAGCACCTGGTCGCCCCCACCACCCCCCAGGCCGCTGTCCGCCAGCCGCTCGAACACGTGCGTATCCACCTCGCCGGCCCCGTCCCCCCCAAATGCCAGGTGGCCCCGCCCCGCCACCATGCACGTCTCAAACGACGCGCCCATCTCCCGAAACACCCGCCGCAGACGCCACAACGTGGTCTTCAGGTTGGCCCGCGCCTGCCGCTCCGGCATCTCGCCCCACAGCAGCGCCGCCAGTTCCTGCCGTGTGTGGGGTGTGCGATGGTGGATCAGATAGGCCAGCAGCAGGCGCGATTTGTGCGTGGGAAACTGCAGCGGGCGGCCCTGCCAGCGGACATCTACATCGCCGAGGAGGCGGACTCTCAGCACGGCAACATCTCTCCCCGCTCCACCCGCGGGGGCGCCCCGGCGACCCGCCTCGCGGGAACCCACAACGTATGAGAATTCGGACTTCGGACGTGCTATGAAGAATCAGCTAACCAAGTTCGCTCATCTACCGCGACGGATACCCAGACAGGATGCCCCCCTGCTGGCCGGTGCAAGGGTACGCGACGGCGCCACCCAGATTCCGTCGCCACGGAAGCCGCGGTACGCTCCGCAACGGTTATGACTCCCCGGGCGCCACGGCGTTCGCGGCGCCTGCACGCCACTCTATCTCTCGGCGTTCCCGCCGGCCTACCCTCATACCCGTCACAGTGCCCCCTTCTCTTCCACTACCGTTTTCTCTTCCACTTCGCCAGTTCGACTCCCTTTCGTGGGGGCCATTCGATGAAGCAGCGCGCAGAGGGTAAGACAGAAGGCCACCACACCGGGTGCCCCTCAAAACCAGCGCCAGATGTGAGGCCTCGCCAGATCGGGATTCTGAGAAAGGACCCGTCAGATCTCCGCCGGAGGTTGCATGCCGCCACAGTCCTCGCACCGCGACAACCTGGCAACCCGATATGCCTGCATGGTTCCCAGGAATGGGCGGTACACGACGACCTGGCTGAGCGTCTGGATGTGCTGAACCAGCAGGAGAAGCCACTTCACGGCTTCTGCGGCAACCATAGCGGCGGCGCTCTCATAGGAAGCGGGCGGCGTACGATCGTCGAATCTTACCATTCCGGGGTCGTGTCCATGATACTGACGACACGGGAGCCGGATCACCCCCCGGCCCGGCCAGTTGGTCCTCATCTGGCGTTCGAAGCAGTGCCAGCATGCTGTCTCTCGGGGGATAACCAGGGGTCCCATCAGGAACACTGTTTCGCTGGTCTGGACGAGGGGCAGGAAGGGGACATCCGCGCGCAGTGCAGCCCGGCCCGCGGCGCGAACGACCGGCGAACTCCAGCCTGGCAGAACCATCAGCAGTACCTGATGCTGCGTGATACGATCCGTGAGCTCTTCTTCGAATGCCGCGGTGCGCGCCCGGGTGTCGCTGATACGCCATGCCGGGGCCGCGGAACTCTGGTCCGGCGCCGCGTCAGGCACCAGGGACACGACCGACGGGTCCTGGACACCGTAGGAAGACAGCCGCTCGCTGACGCACCGGGCCAGGCCCTCCGATCCTACGAGCATCACCCGCGCGTAAGCGAGAATTCTCGGCGCCGTGCGAGGATCGGCAAGCAGAGTCTCAAAGAAGCAAAACACGGCTGAATGCTCCTCTGCATACTCCCGGACGTCGGCGGCCAGGCTCGCCGCATGGATGCGTCCCGCCTGGCTCAGGGCGTCGAGGATCGGGAGCGCCGGCGCCGCGGCGCGGCCTGCCCGCGGCCACGGATCTCCGCAGCCGGCGTCTTCCACGCGCCCAGGGAGGTCAGGCAGGATCTGCCCAGCGCTCTGGCCTCCGGCCACCGGTACACCCCGCATGGCGCGCGCACGCTCCACCCGTCCAGTCCGGATCAAGTTGACTGTCGTTGTCGGCTCCTCCCACATGCGTCCTCACTCCCGACACGATCTACACGATAGCTGCAGTGCCTGACAACCGACGAAGATGCGCGGAGCCCGGCCCAACCCGGAAGTCAGCCCAAACGTATGTTCCCGCTTCCTGGACCCCGGAGGCTGCTGGTGCAGTCACGGGCATCCACACTCGCGGAAGCCCCGTCAGCAGGAGCATAAGGGACAATGGGTCACAAGAAGGTCACAAGAGGGGGCACACAGGAAAGGGCGCCGGGAAGGGTCAGAAGAAAACTGCCCGGCGGGGCCGGGCGCTACCGGGGCTGTCCGCCCCGCCCCGCCGCGATCACCGCGACGAGCTCGAACAGCACGTTCGCGGCCAGCAGCGCCGTGATGTGCGCGGGATCATACGGAGGCGAGACCTCCACCACGTCGAAACCCACGATGGGCAGCCCCACGAGCCCGCGCACCAGCGCCAGCGCCTCCCGGCTCGTGAGCCCGCCCACCTCCGGCGTCCCGGTGCCGGGCGCAAACGCCGGGTCAAGGCTGTCGACGTCGAAGGACACGTAGACCGGCCCGCCCCGCGCCACCTGCATCTGCTCGCGCACCCACGGCACTCCGCGCTCGGCCACATCCTCCGCGCGCACCACGCGCACGCCGTGCCGCTGGCCGAACTCGAAGTCCCCCTCCGCGTACACCGGCCCGCGGATGCCCACCTGCACCACGCGACGTGGATCGAGCAAGCCCTCCTCCACGGCGCGGCGGAACGGCGTGCCGTGGAAGTAGCGGTTGCCGAAGTATTGCTCCCACATGTCCTGGTGCGCGTCGAAGTGCACCATGCCCACCGGACCGTGACGCCGCGCCACCGCCCGCAGGATGGGCAACGACAGGGAGTGATCGCCGCCCACGCAGGCGGGGATCGCGGCCGCCTCCAGCACCGCGCCCACCGCCGCCTCCACCCGGCCAAACGTGTCCTCGATGTTCATGGGGTTCACGTCCACGTCGCCCACGTCCGCCACCTTCAAGACTTCGAAGGGGCTCACGCGCAGCACGGGATGGTACGGGCGGATCAGGCTGCTGTGTTCGCGGACGGCCCGGGGCGCAAAGCGCGGGCCGGGCCGGTAGGAGACCCCGCCGTCAAAGGGGATGCCCAGGATGGCCACGTCCAGACCCGCGGCGCCGCGATGGTGGGGCAGGCGCATGAACGTGGCGGGCTGGGCGAACCGGGGGGACTGAAGCGAGTCGGCGGGCCGGTGGGTGGACATGGAGCGGACTAGAACAACACTTCCTTGGTGCCGTCCCGGTGCTGGACGACGACCACGTCGCCGCTTTCCTGCAGGCTCCGCAGCGCGGCCGAGACACGCTCCACGCGCACGGCCAGGAGCATCTCGCTGGGGGCCGCGGCGCCCTCGATCCCCTTGCCGCAAGCCACGCAGTAGTGGCCGCGCTCGTGGAGAAACATGCCGCGCACCTGCATCCAGCGGATGGTGACGTTACTGACCAGGTACTCGCTCCCGCAGTGAGGACACCGCATGGCGCGCCCCGCCAGGTGAGGAGTCTGCCTTCAATTATACCCCGTCACGGCAGCGACGACAGCCGGCCCAGCCCGCCCAGCGTGTCGGCCGACCGCAAAGCCTCCAGGGCCCGTCGGTAGGCGCCCGCCGCCTTCGCCTGGTCGTCGCGGTCGGCGTGGATCCGGCCCAGATCGTGGTAGACGCCCGCCAGATCCAGCGGCAGATCCAGCCGCGCCAGTTGCCGCGCCGCCTTCTCCAGCAGCATGATGGCCTCCGCCACCTTGCCCTGCTGGCGGCGGATCAATCCCAGCACCGCCTGGGCGCGGGCCCGCGTGGCGGGCTCGTCCTCTTTCTTCAAATGGATCATCGCCTCGCCGACGTAGCTCTCGGCGCGCGCCGGGTCGCGGCGGGCCAGATGGGCCCGCGCCAGCTCGATGAGGGTGGCCGCCGGAGAGGCCGTCCCGCCCAGCCGCTCCCGCAGCCGCAGGCTCTCGTACAGATGCGGCAGGGCCTCGTCGATCGCGCCCCGCTCCAGCAGGATCACGGCCATGTGCTGCCGTGCGCCGGCCAGCAGGTGCTGGCTCTCCACCAGTTCCAGCACGTCCACGGCGCGCTGCAGGTGGACCAGCGCCCGCTCGCGCTGGCCGTTCGCGTGCAGAGCGATGCCGCTGTCCAGGTATGCCCGGCTGAGAGCCGCCAGGTTCGCGGTCGTCTCCAGCAGGTCCAGAGCCTGGCGGACGCAGCCCAGCGCCTCGTCCTGTTGCCCGGCCCGCCCGTACGCCCTGCCCAGGGCGATGAGCGTGGAGGCGTGGAGGTGGCGCGCCTCGAGGCGACCTTCCTCCAACGCCCGCGCCGCCGGGCGGAGATGCTCGATAGCCTGCGGGAGGCGCCCGTGCTGCAGTTCGATGAGCCCCAGACCGCGCAGCGCCCGCGCTGTTTCTTCCGGCGCCCGCGCCTCGCGCGCCTGCTGCAGCCCTTCGGTGAGGCGCTCCTGCGCGTGGCGCATCTGGCCCTGGTGCAGCAACGCCTCACCCCATCCCACCTGCAGCGCCGCGCGCGCGGCCGGCGGGGCGTCGCCCGTGACCTCCGCCGCGGCCTGAAACGTCCTGACCGCTTCGCTCCACCGCCGCTGCCGCAGCGCGGCCTCGCCCTGCTTGAGCACGACGGCCAGGTCGCGCCCGGCCGCGGGCTCGCCGTCCTCCAGGAAGGAGCTGACCGACTTGCCCAGCCGCTGGGCGATCTGCTCCAGCGACTTGAGGGACGGCCGGGCCCGCCCGGTCTCCACCAGACTGATGAACCCCTTGGTCAGATCCGGCTCCGCCAGCTGGGCCTGGGTCATGCCCAGTTGCTTGCGCGCTTCCCTGATGCGCTGTCCGAGACTGCTCATTGGGCTCTCCCTGCGTGCGTAGACGTGACGGACGGCGCGATGTGGTCAGCGCGCGCCGATGGATCGCGATCCTTCTCCCGCGTCCTCTCCTCCCGGCACCGTCTGCTCCCGCGTCGTGCGGCGTTCTGCGTACCGCCGCTCCCACCCGTGGCCGAGACCGCGTGTGTCGCGCCCCGATCCGGCTACGCGCCCTGCCGGGGCCGGAGGTGGGCGCAGGCCTCGGGATTGGCCACCGCGGGCGGTTGCTCGCCGCGCAGCACGGCCACCACGCCCTCCGCCACCATGCGGGCCATCCCGCGAAGGCCACCTTCGCTGCGCGACGCCGAGTGCGGGGTCAGCACAGCGTTGGGGATGCCCAGGAGCGGATGGCCCGCGGGCACCGGCTCCTGGGCGAAGACGTCCAGCCCCGCCCCCGCGATCCGTCCCGCGCGCAGCGCCTCCGCCAGCGCCACCTCATCCACGATGGGGCCGCGCGCCGTGTTGATGAGGATGGCCGTTGGCTTCATGCGCGCCAGCTCCGCGGCCGCGATCAACCCGCGGGTCTCCGGCGTGAGCGGTGCGTGGACCGAAACAATGTCCGCCTCCGCGAGCAGATCGTGCAGCGTGCGGACCATGGTGACGCCCGGCAGAGGCGTGGCGACGTAGGGATCGTAGGCCAGCACCCGCATCTCGAAGGCGCCCCGGCACATGCCGGCCACCCGCCGCCCGACCTGCCCCACCCCGACCAGCCCCAGGACCTTGCGGTCGAGGTCGAGGGCGGTGACCCGCCGGCTGCCGAAGCGTCCCTCGCGCACGTCGCGGTCGAGCATCACAATCTGCTTGGCAACCGCCAGCATCAGGGTGAGCGCGTGCTCGGCCACCGCCTGGCTGTTGGCGCCGGGGGTGTACACCACGGCCACCCCGCGACGCGTCGCCGTCGCCACGTCCACGGTGTCCACGCCGACCCCGTGCCGGCCGATCACCCGGAGCTTCGGCGCCGCCTCGATGAGCGCCGCGGTCACCGGATACAGGCGCACCACGACGGCATCCGCGTCGGCGACTGCCGCGCGGACCACCTCCGGCGGGGAGGGCTCGGGCAGCTCGACGACCTCCGCCGCGGCGCGCAGCAGCACCATGCCCTCCTCGTGGATGGATTCGATCATGGTGACAATGGGACGCATGAAACCCTCCCGGCCGTGCCCCCCCGGCATCCATGTGAGGCCACGACGCTGTGGCCTCCGAACAGGTGGTCGGGCTGCGTGCCGGAGGCTACGGCGCCGGTACCCAAATGGCAGGCAGGCGTTTCTCCGATGCTACAGGCGCCGACAAAATTCCTTCGCGCGCCCCCGGCCTACTCGGGCGACAGCGTGTCCCGCCGCTGCCCGGCCTGGAGGATGAGCCGCACCCGCTG
>JACQTN010000603.1 GCA_016210785.1 Armatimonadota bacterium | reverse complement strand
GGCCTGGCCTGCGCGCTCATCCATCTGCCCGACATCCTCCTGCTGGACGAGCCCACGACGGGCGTGGATCCGCTGTCACGGCGGGACTTCTGGCAGATCATGGGCCGGCTGGGCCGGGAGCGGGGGATGACGGTGCTGCTGACCACGCCCTACCTGGACGAGGCCGAACGGTGCCATCGTGTCGCCCTGATGGCGCGGGGGCGCCTGCTGGTCACGGGAAGCCCCGAGGCGCTGAAGTCTCAGGTCCCCGGGCGGCCGAGGCACGAGCCCGCGCTGGAAGACCTCTTCGTGGCCCTGATGGCGCCCCGGGACGGCCCGCCGCCGTTCCCGTCCGTCCAGCCCGTCCCGGCGGCTCCCCGCGCCGCGCCCGAGGATGCCCGCATCGTCGAGGTCCGGGGACTCACGAAGCGATTCGGCGCGGTGACAGCGGTCGAGGACGTCACGTTCGACGTCCTGCCGGGAGAGATCTTCGGGCTGCTGGGGCCCAACGGGGCCGGCAAGACCACGACCATCAAGATGCTCACCGGCATCCTGCGGCCCACCGGTGGCCATGGCTGGATCGCCGGCTACGACGTGGGGTCGCAGGCGGAAGAGGTCAAGGCCGCGATCGGCTACATGTCCCAGCGGTTCTCGCTCTACCCCGATCTGACGGTCACGGAAAACCTCGGGCTGTACGCGAGGGTCTACGGGCTCGCCAGCCGGCGGAAGCGCGAGCGGCAGGAGGCCGTCATCGCCACGGTCGGGCTGGTCCCGTGGCGAGGTGCGCTCGCCCGTGACCTGCCCCTGGGGATCCGCCAGCGGCTGGCCCTCGCCTGTGCCATCCTCCATGAGCCGCGCATCCTGTTTCTGGATGAGCCCACCTCGGGCGTCGATCCCCTGGCGCGGCAGGAGTTCTGGAATCTGATCGTGACCCTCTCCCGCACCCAGAAGGTCACCATCCTGGTGACCACCCACTACATGAAGGAAACGGAGCGGTGCGACCGGCTGGCCTTGATCCACCGGGGGCGCCTAGTCGCCCTGGGGGAGCCGGGCGCCTTACGGCGCCAGGCCGAGGCTCACCGGGGCCGGGTCCTGGAGGTGGACGCCCCGGGCTTCCGCGAGGCCGCGGCGGCGCTGGAAGCGGCGTACCCGGACCTGGCGCTCTTCGGCCGCCGGAGTCACCTGCGGAGCCTCGATCCGGATGCCGATCGCCAGCGGGTCCTCGCCGTCCTGGCACATGCCGGAGCGGGTGAGGCCCAGGTACGGACGGTACCCATGTCCATGGACGAGGTGTTTGCCACCCTCATCGAGAGCGGAGGAGGCGATCGTGCAGTCGCTTAGACGCATCCTGGCGGTCATCAGGAAAGAACTGCGCGTGCTGCTTCGGGATCGCCTGTACCTGTTCATGGCGATCGTCCTCCCGGCGCTCACCATGGTCACCATGGGTTACGGCATCGCCTACGACATCAAGAATCTCCCGCTGGGCGTGGCCGATCTCGATCGCTCCACGCACAGCCGCCAGTTCATCGACAGGTTTACGACCTCGGGATACTTCCGCCTGGTCATGGTGGCCGACCAGACGGCGGCGCTCGATCGCGCCCTGGATGCCGGACGCATCCGGGTCGCCGTCGTCATCCCGCCCGGGTTTGCCCGCACCCTTTACCGGGGCCAGCCGGCCGCGGTTCAGATTCTGATGGACGGGTCCTTGACCACCCGCGCGGAGATCGCCACCGGATACGTCAAGGCGATCGTCGCCCGGTTCAACGATGAACGCCTGCGCGCCATCGGCCATCGCGGGAACGGTGGCGACGAAGGCACCTTCCCGCGCCTGGAGGTGCTCAACCGGATCTGGTTCAACCCCACCCTGGAGAGCAAGAACTTCCTGGTGCCCGGCTTGCTGGTGATTAGCCTGCTCTTCTGGACGCCGGTCATCGTGAGCCTGAGCGTGACCCGCGAGAAGGAGACGGGCGCCATTCTCAACATCCAGACGGCGCCCATCACCCCGTGGGAGTACGTGGCGGGAAAGCTGCTCCCGTACGCGGCGGTCTCATTCATCGGTTACTGGCTGCTGCTGCTGGCCAGCGTGGTTCTATTCCGGGTGCCGGTGAAGGGCAGCGCGGCTGTGCTGACGGCCGGCGCCTTCATCTACATCGTCGGGATGACGGGGCTGGGACTCCTGATCTCGATGCTGGTCCGCACGCAGGTGGCAGCGCTGCTGGCCACGGCCGTGATCGTGATGGCCGTCGGCCTGTTCTACTCCGGGTGGACCGAACCGGTGGCCACGCTCGATGCGTCCGGGCAGGCTCTGAGCCGGCTCCTGCCCACGGCCGGGTTCATGACGCTCACGCGCGGCGTCTTTCTCAAGGGATTGGGCTTCGCGGCATATCGGGGGACGCTGGTGACGCTGGGACTGTACGCCGCGGTCTACACCCTCCTGGCGGTCCTGGCCTTTCGGAAACGGCGGAGGTGAGGCCGGCGATGCGGCTGCTCGCCCTGATCGGGAAGGAGTTGCGCACATTTCTCCGCGACCCGGCGCTGGTGTTCGTGGTGGTCTTCGTCTTCCTGGTGCACCCCTACCAGAGCGCGGCGGAGGTGATGTTTGCCCTCAACAACTACCCCGTCGCCACCTACGATCTGGACCGGACCCCGCAGAGCCAGGCGTTCCTGGACAAACTGCGGGCGCCGTACTTCTCCGTACGCCGCCGCGTCCAGCGTGAGCGCGAAATCGACGAGGAGCTGGAGAGCGACCGGGCGTCCATGGTGGTCGTGATCCCCGAAGGGTTTGCCCGGCGGCTTCACCGGGGACAGCCCGCCGCGGTGCAGGTGCTGAGCGACGGGACCTACTCCCCCACCAGCCAGCGCGCGGGCAATTATGTCGCGGCCATCGCCCAGGAGTTTGCCCTGGAGCAGCAACATGGAGCCCTCGACCACGCCACCCTGCCGGTCGTCGATGCCCGGCTCCGGATTCGCTACAATCCCGCGCTGGAAGCGGCGTGGCCCCAGAGCCTGGACATGGTGTTCATGGCGGTGACCCTGATTTCCATGCTGCTCCCGGCCGCCTTCATGGTGCGCGAGAAGGAACAGGGCACCATCGAGCAACTGCTCGTCTCTCCCCTTCGACCGTGGGAGATCACCGCCTCCAAGCTCCTCCCCATGATCCTGGTGGCCACAGTCGCAACGGTGGGGAGCCTGGGCGTGCTGGGCTGGGCGTTCGGGCTGCCGGTGCGGGGAAGCCGCACCCTTTTCATCGTGGCAACCGCGCTGACGGTGTTTAGCATGGGCGGGCTTGGCCTCGTCATCGCCACGGTGACGCGCACCCTCCCCGGCGCCATGATCCTGGCCTTCATGCTGATCATCCCGATCCAGTTCCTGTCGGGGAGCATCACGCCCGTGGAGACGATGCCGGCGTGGCAGTATTATCTGACGCTGCTCTCTCCGCAACGGTACTACCTCAATATCGGGTACGGCATCGTGCTCAAGGGAGCCTCGCTGGGGACGCTGTGGAGGGACTTCGTGGGCCTCATCCTCGTGGGCGGCGGCCTGTTCCTCCTGGGCGCCCGGCGGTTCCAGCGGCAGTTCGGGTAAGGCCGTGTGGAGCGCGGGCCATCGCGAAGGGCGTGAAGACCGGGCCATGCCTGTGCTCTATCTCGCGGGATCGCGTTCGGGTACAATGAGAGATGTCTTCAGCGTCCGATTGCGGCCATGCGCGACGCCGGACCGGTCACCCGCGTCATCATCTTCGCGACGGCCACCCTCCACCGGGAGGCGTGGCGGGCGCTGCTCTCCGGCCAGCCCGGCCTCGTGGTCGCCGGCGCGGCGCACGACCCCGCCCAACTGGACGGGCTCCTGCAGCGCGACGAGCCCACCACAGTCCTCATCGACGCCGCCGCGCCGTACCCCGACCTGGCCGGCCGGCTCAGGGGCGCCGCACCCGACTGTGGACTGCTGTTCCTGGTCCCGGCGTACGACCTCGCTGACATCGTCGCGCTGCTGCGGGCCGGGGCGACCGGATGTATCTCGCGGGATGAATCGCCAGGAGATCTGGCCCGCGGGATCATTGCGGCCGGACGGGGCGAGATCGTGCTGCCGCTGGCCATCGCCGCGCGGGCGCTGGCGGCGCTGGCGCGGGGCGAGCCGCTGGCGGAGCCGCGGGCCGGGCCGGCCGGCGAGGCCCTGGTGGAACCGCTGTCGGAGCGCGAGACCGAGGTCCTCCGCCTGCTGGCGCTGGGCCTGACCAACAAGGACATGGCGCAGAAGCTGATCCTGAGCGTCCGCACCGTGGAGGCGCACCTGCGGAGCGTCTATAGCAAGCTGGGCGTCGGCTCCCGCACGGAGGCCGCGCTGTGGGCGGTGCGGCACGGCCACGGCCCCGAGGACTAGATACCCGGCACGGCGGGGACCATCGATGGCGCCAGGAATCGGGAGAGATCAACTGGTCCGCAACACGGTGACGGTGCTGGGGACGCTGGCGGAATTTCACCGCGAGCCCATCCCCTACAACCTGGGCGCGCTCGTCCGGCTGGTCAGCGAGCTGCGGCCGGACCTCCTGTGCCTGGACATCACGTTCGATCAGTGGCAGCGGCGCGACTTCGGGGACCTGCCCCCGGAGTACCGCGAGGCCCTGCTCCCCCTGGCGTATCAGACGGATATCGTCGTCGTCCCCATCGCGGGGGAACACCCGCCGGCGGAGCCGGCAGCGGGCGGATGGCGCGGAAGGATCATCGCGCTTCTGCGGCGGTGGCTGGCGTCCCTGCAACGCACGGCACCGGGTCCGACCGCCTTCGTGGGGGGCCCGCGCCACCATCTCGCCGACCTGCTGTATGCGGTGATGGCCTGGCTGGCCGGCCCTCACACGTACCGGGCATGGAAGGCCTACACTAATCACCTGGTACGGGAAGTCCTCGCCGTGATCCGCCGCGATCCGGGATGCAGGGTGCTGGTCGCGGTGAACCTCCGCCACTGCCACCACATCCGTCGTGCCCTCGAAAGGCACCACGAAATCCGCGTTGTGCCCTACGCGCAATTCTGAATACGCCGGCGTCAGGAGCCGTGCGCCCCGTCACCTCCATCTGAGCGTCGCCGCGCTTGCGGGTGACCGCCCCGTGGACGCCTCACTGTCGCAGCCTCCCGCTCAGACCTTCACCAGCTTCACGTTGGTATCGTAGAAGACGGCGCTGGCGCCGACCGGGTCCACCAGACACATGTTGCGGACGACAGGGTCGATCCCCATGGCCGCGTTGGCGTGCAGCCCCTTGCCGCGGCGGGGGTCGCCCTTCACCACGCGCCCGTCGATCACCACGTCATGGCTGCCGTAGGGCCAGTGGCCGTGCCCCAGGGAGACGCTGACGCACCCGGGCCTGATCCCCTCGATGACCTTGAGGACGCCAATCATCGGCTTCTTACGTCCGTTGCGGAAGTCCCACACGCCGTCGGGGTTCGAGGCGGAGACCACCTTCACCCGGTTCCCGTCCCGTAACCCCAGCCGCTTCGCGTCGCGGGCGTTGATCACGAACTCGCCCTCGGGCATGATGTCCAGCAGCCAGTAGTTGGCCGCCGTGCGGCTCTTCGTGTGGAACACCACCCGGTGCGTGAGCAGCCGGAGGTTGTACTCGCCGCCGTCCGTCACCGCCCGGTCGCGCAGGTCGCGGGGCGCGGGCGTGTAGTTGGCCACGCCCACGAACGGCTTGCCCGTCATGGCGTTGATGGTGGCCGCCGTCTTCTCCTGGTACAGGTTGATCAGGGTCCCGTAGCGGTTGCGCAGGCGCTCGCCCTCGTAGGCCCGGGCGTGCTCCTCGAACCGCCCGCCCCGGTTGAGCACGTAGACGACCTTCCGCCACATCTTCGGGCCGACCGCGCCCGCCCACCGCTCCGCGTCGAACACCCCCGCCGGCAGATGGTGCCGCGACCCCACGAACAGCTCCACTTCCCGGTCGCTGGCATCCGGCACGGCGTCGGTGCCGTCGGCCCTCTCCCCCGCGGCGACGTTGGCCACCATGCGGAGGTAGAAGTCCTCCGGCCGCAGGAAGTCCTGCCCCGGGCCGAAGCCGTTCTTGCCGAAGCCCGGGAGTCCCAGCCTCTCCGCCAGGCCCAGCAGCATCGTCTCCAGGTCCAGCGGCATCTCCTGCCCAAACACCTTGGCGGTGGCGGTCAGGGGCGCGATGACGGGTTGCCGGATCGGCATCACCTTCCAGGGCATGTTGAACTGGGTCCCGGCGAACTCCCACCGCTCCAGGTAGGTGGTGTCGGGGAAGATGTAGTCGGCGTACATGGAGGTCTCGCCGACGACGATGTCGCTGGCGATGATGAGCGGGATCTTTGATGGGTCGGCCAACACGGGGATGAACGCGTGCCCGGCGGGCGTCGAGTAGACCGGCGTGCCCATGTAGATGAACAGGGCCTTGATCGGATACGGATAGGCGTCCCCCGCGGAGGGGATGGCCTCCTGGTAGATGTCGCTGGCCAGCGGGTACCACTGCCGCTTCGCGGGATACCCGGTGAAGAGGGTGCTATCCTCGTAGTTGTCGCCGTCGCGGATGATGCTGATGCCGAAGGCCGTCGTCCTGCCGGGGTGCAGCCGCGAGAAGGGGAAGGGTTGCCCCGGCCGGCCGCCGCCGGCATCGTACGTGGACCCCGGCACCATGCCGCCCTTCCAGTCGAAGCTGCCGATCAATAGCGGCAGCGCGAACCAGGCCGTGCAGTTGTACAGGCCGTTGGTGTGCTGGGAGACGCCCCGGTGAATGTCCACGGCCGCCTTCTTGCCGTGGCTGGTGAACTCGCGGGCGACCGCCACCAGGTCGTTGAGGGGAAGCCCGGCGATCGCCGCCCACTGGCTCATGGTCCGCTCCCGCGCCTGGTCGGCCAGCACCTGGAAGGCGCTCTTCACCTTGATGCCGGCGACCTCGGTGCTCACCAGCAGATCGCCCTCCACGGGCGTGCTGGCGTCGTAGGGATCAAACGGCACCAGCCGGCCGCCCTGCGACACCACGAAGGGGTCGAACTCGTACGTGCCGCCGCCGCTGCGCGGCCGCGTCTGCCTGGGCGCGATGCCGGCCTCGGAGGCCCGCAAGAACCTGCCCGGGGTGCCGTCCCGCTCGACCTTCACCAGCCAGGCCGCGTTGCACCAGGTGGGCTCGCCGTCCGCTGTCGCCGCGGCGCGGTTGGCGTTGCGCAGAAAGCGCTCGTCGTAGCGCCGGTTGTCGATGATCCAGCGGATGAGCGCCAGCGCCACCGGGGCGTCGGTGCCCGGCATCACGGGCAGCCACTTCCACGCCATCGTGCCCGCGGTGCGGTGCAGGATGGGATCGATGACCACGTACTTCAGGCGGCCGTCGCTGACCCCCTTGGTGATCCGCGGCGCGCGGTTGGTGGGTCCCTGGCTGGCCTCGAAGGGGTTCACGCCCACGAAGATGATGAACTCGCTGGACTCCTGGTCCGCCTGCCAGAAGAACTTGCGCCCGCCGGTCCATTTGCCTTCCACGTACTGCTCGCTCATGGCCTTGCCGGTGAAGTAGAGCGAGCCCTGGCACACCGTGGTGTGGCCGTGGGCGTTGCGGGAGCCGAAGGCGTCCACGGTGAAGCGGCGGATCACCTCGCTGCGCCCGGCCTTGAGGCGCCCCCACAGGAAGAAGAGCTGGTTGTTCTTCGGACCCAGGTCCGGGTGGTCGGGATCGATCAGGACGCCCAGGTGCTGCCGGTACCTGGCCTTGAACGCCTCCACGGCCTCTTTCTTCTCGGCGGGCGTCTTCTTCGCCATGATCGCCGCCACGTCGCCGTTCATTGTGCGGGCCAGCGCGGGGTCACGCAACGCCCAGATATCCTTCAACCCCTCGACACGACGGTTCTCCTCCCCCGGCACGTCCCGGAAGAGGGTGCCGCCCTCCACGATCTCGCCGACCGCCTGCTCGAAGGGGATCGAGACCCACTTGTTCTCGCCGCGCTTTCCCGCGCGCTTGAGGACCCTGACGACGCGGTACGGATCGTAGGCGGTCTGGATGCCGGCCTGCCCCTTGGGGCAGAGACGGGCGTCCACCGCCGCGGTCTCGAACGGCGAGGTGCCGTACGGCAGATGGGGATTCAGGTTCCATGGATTGAACGGGTTGCCGTCGACCTTCACCACCACGCCGTCGCGGATCTTGGCCTTGATGCCGCACTGGGCGTTGCACTGCTGGCAGACCGAGTACAGGATGTTCTCGGGCC
>JACQTN010000602.1 GCA_016210785.1 Armatimonadota bacterium | reverse complement strand
GTCCCCCCCGTGAAAGTCGATGACGTGGTCCACCTTCGCGAGGATCTCGTGCCACACGGTGTGCGTGATACGCTGCCCCACGGTCCCGCCCGAGCTGCCCGGCCACAGGCGGTTGATGTTCAGGTTGTCGAGTGGGTTGATGTAGGGGACCTTCGCCGCGAACCCGTGGATGTTGAGCACGGGCAGCGCCACCAGCGTGCCCGAAAGCTCGGCGGGGTTGACGCGGCGGGTGACCGCGATGGCCGCCTCCATGCCCACGTACTCGCCGGCGTGGCACCCCGCCAGCACCAGCAGCGCCGGGCCGGGGCGTGTGCCACAGACGGCGACCAGCGGCAGGTCGATCTGCCCGCGGGCGAAACTGAGCTGGTCAAGCTCTCCCACCGTGAGGAATCCCGTGGCGCGCTGCCCGGGCAGCGCGCGGACGCTCCCAAACCGTACCTCCGACAAAGGGCACCTCCTCTACCCCATCGTGGACGCGTGCGCCGCGGTGGACACGCTCACCGCCGCCTCAGGCTCCCAGCCGCGCGATGCGGTCCATCGCCTCTTGGAGATGATCGTGGGGGACTGCCCCGAAGGAGAAGCGCACGCGGCCCTCCGCCTGCGCGCCGTACGCCTTGCCGGGCGTGGCCGCCACGCGGCACCGCTCCAGCAGCATCTTCGCCGCGCGCTCGGAGGAGCGATCTACCGCGGAGAAGTCGGGCAGGGCGTGGATCGTCCCCTCCACCGGCGGGCAGGGCAGGCCCATGTCGTTCATGCGCCGCACGATCAGGTCGCGGGCCGCCTGGTCGTAGGCCACCATCTCCGCCACCACCGCGGTGCCGCCCTCGATGGCCGCCACGGCGCCGAACTGAGCGAAGGTGTTGGGGCCGGCCGTGTCGAGCTGGACCACCTTGACCATGGCGTCGATCAGGGGGGCGGGCGCCGCGAGATAGCCGAGGCGCCACCCGTCCATGGCATAGCTCTTGGTGAAGGCGAAGGTCGAGATGGTCCGCTCGCGCATGCCCGGAAAGCTGGCCAGAGAGTGATGCCGCAGGCCGTCGTACACGATGTACTCGTACGTTTCGTCGGTCAGGACCAGCAGGTCGCGCGCCAGCGCCACGTCGGCCACGGCCTGAATCTCTTCCCGGGTGAAGACCCGCCCGGACGGATTGTGGGGGGTGTTGAGGAAGATCAGCCGGGTGCGTTCGGTCACCGCCTCGGCGATCGCCTCCGCGTGGAGCCGCCACCCGTCCTGCGCCGACAAACGCACCAGGCGGGGGACGCCGCCGGCGAAGACGATCTCCTTGAAGTGGGGGCTGTAGGCCGGGTCGGTGAGGATGACCTCGTCCCCCGGCTCGATCAGGCACAGCATGGTCAGGAAGGTCGCCTGCTTGTTCCCGGTGGTGACCAGGATCTCGATCTCCGGATCGGCGGCGATGCCGTTATCCCGCTGGAGCTTGACCGCCAGCGCCCGGCGCAGCTCCGGGATGCCCCGGTTGGGGGAGTAGTGGACCATGCCCCGGTCCAGCGCCTCCTTCGCCGCCGCCTTGATGTGCGCCGGGGTGTCGAACCAGGGGCGGCCGATCTCCAAATGAATCACATGCTCGCCCTGGCGCTCCAGCCGGTTGGCCATCTCGAACATCTCGCGGACCGCGGACGGCGCTTGCGAGGCCACCCGCGCGGCGATCCGCCCGCGCGGCGGTCCCTGGACCATGCTCATCGTCGGCCTCCCTTCTGCAGCTCGGTCGTGTAGTGGGTGTGGAAGTACCGCCAGACATCCTCCCAGCCTTCCAGCCGCCGGCGAATTCGGTCGCGGTGCCGGGAGGCCAGCGTGGCCAGCAGGGCGTTGGCGAGCGCCGTCGCGGCCACGTTGGAGTTGAAGAAGCTCACGCTCTCGTAGGGCACCAGCAGCGCGACGTCGGCGATGCGGGCCAGCGGCGCGCGCAGAGAGTCGGTGATGACGATGATCTGGGCCCCGCGCTGGTCGAAGAAGCGGGCCAGGTGCACCGTGGTGGTCGTGTACCGGGGCAGGGAGACCGCGATCAGCGTGTCGGCGCCGTTCACGTCCGCCACATCCTCGGCCAGGGTCTCGGTGTGGGACAGCATCACCACGCCCGGCCGGATCTGGGAGAGCGTCAGGCCCAGGAACCAGCTCACCGCGTACGAGGACCGCGCGCCGGTGACGAAGACGCGCCGCGCCCGGTCCAGCCTCTCCACCGCCTGGTCCATCTGCTCCGTGTCCATGGACCGCAGCGACGCCTGCAGGTGCGCCACGTCCTGCTGGATGGACTGGTGGGCGATGCCGGAGCCGTCCGGCCCCGGGCGTTCCAGCCGCTCCGCGGGGCGCAGCCACTCGCTGGCCCGCGCCTGGCACTCCCGCCTGAGCTCGGGGAACCCCGCGTACCCCAACGCCATGGCGCAGCGGATCACGGTGGAGGAACTGGTGCCGATGGCGCTGGCCAGTTGATCGGTGGTGAGGAAGACCGGCGCGGTGGCGTTCTCCAGCAGATAGTCCGCGACCCTCCGCCGCGCCGGCGAGAGGCGATCGTAGGAGCGCCGGATGCGCTCCCGCAGGGGTGCCGCCGTGCTCATGCCACACCTCCCGCGCCGTTCTTGGCGGCGCCCGCGGCCCGCAGGCCCCGGCCCCGGAAGCGGGGATCGAGCAGGTCGCGCAGGCCGTCCCCCATCAGATTGAGGGCCAGCACCACCAGAAAGATCGCCACCCCCGGCGCCACGGTGATGAACGGTGCCACGAGCATGAAGTCTCTCCCCCCGGCGATCAGGTTTCCCCAACTGGGGATGTCGGGCGGGATGCCCACTCCCAGGAAGCTCAGACCCGCCTCCGCGATCACCGCGTACGAGAACGTGAAGGTGCTCTGCACCAGCACCGGCCCCAGCGTGTTGGGCAGGACGTGCCGGGCGATGATGTACCCGTCCCGCGCGCCCACGCCGACCGCGGCCTGGACGTACTCCCTGTTTCTGATCTGCACCACCGCCGCGTGCTCCACGCGGGCCACCCGGGGCGTGTACACCACGGCCAGGGCGATGATGGTGTTCACCAGTTGCGGGCCCAGCACGGCCACCAGCGCCAGGGCCAGGATCGTCCCCGGAAACGCCATCAGCCCGTCCACGGCGCGCATCACCGCGCCGCCCACCCTGGTGC
>JACQTN010000599.1 GCA_016210785.1 Armatimonadota bacterium | reverse complement strand
CGGTGCACGGCGGCCACGCACCGGTTGCACGCCTCGCAGCGCGACGCCGTCCACAGGCCGTCCTCCCACAGGTGCGGCAGGTAGGGCTGGCGGATCAGCGGCCGGGCCAGACTGATGAAGTCGGCGTGGCCCGCGGTCAAGATCTCCTCCATCTGGCCGGGATCGCGCATCCCGCCCACCAGGATCAGCGGCGTGGGCACCACCGCCCTCACCCGCCGGACGTGCGGCAGGAAGTACGCCTCCCGGAAGCGCACCCGCCGCCGCTGGAAGGCGGCCAGCACGCGGTGGAACACCCGCCGCGGCAGCGGGAAATCCCGCACCAGCTCGCCGACGGGAATCTGCCCTCGGGCTGCGAAAAAGATCGTTTCCACCATGCCGCCGCTCAGCTCCAGCCCGTCGGCTCCCAGCAGGGCCAGCCGGCGCGCTGTCCGCAGGGCCTCGGCCGGGGAGACGCCGCCGGGGAGGAAATCGTCCACGTTGAGCTTGACCAGCACCGGGAAGTCGGACCCCACCGCCCGCCGGACCGCCCCATACACTTCCTTGAGGAACCGGAAGCGGCGCTCCTCGTCGCCACCCCAGGCGTCGCTCCGCCGGTTCGTGAGCGGCGAGAGAAAGGCGCTGATCAGGTAGCCGTGCGCGGCCTGGATCTGCACCGCGTCGAAGCCCGCCTCGCGCGCCCGCCCCGCGGCCGCGCCGAAGTCGGCCACGGTGTGCCAGATCTCTTCGTCGGTCATCTCCCGCGGCCGCATCATCGTCACCAGGTTCGGAAGCGGCGAGGGCGCCACCGGGGCATCGGCCGGCCCTCGGAAGAGGCTCACCTGCCGGCCGCCGTGGGAGAGCTGCATGGCGATGACCGCGCCGTGGGCGTGCACCTGAGCGGTGATGCGGCGCCAGCCGGGGATGACGTCGTCACTGTGGGCGCCGTTCTGCCGCAGGTAAGCCTTGCCGGCCAGGTTGACGTAGGAGAATCCGGTGATGAGCAGGCCCGCGCCGCCGCGGGCCAGCGCGGTGTAGAGGGTCAGCAGGTCGTGGGTAGGCAGGCCGTCCGGTGTGGCCATGTTCTCGAGGGTGGCTGACCGGACGATCCGGTTGCGGATCTCTAGCCGGCCGAGGTGGCCGGGCGTAAACAGCCTCGACGTGGCCATCGTCCTCTCCCCTGAGGACTGTGCCCGTATGCGTCCAGTGCGCTCCTCACCGAGGCTGCCAGGTGCGACGCGCCGTCCGACTCTCAGCGCATCATGAGGCTACTCGCACCCTATCAGGTGAGGCGGCCCATGTCTATCGGCCGCGGACCCGATTTCTTCCACGGTCCGACTCCGTTCCGCGGCGTGCGGAGACCCTGGCCTCTAGGAAGCTGCCTGGGAGATGCCAAACCAGGAAGCTCCTTGTACAAAGGAACGGGGCCTAGCCGGCCCAGGCGCCCGAATGCGAAGAGCCCCGGGGCGGCCGTCGTCCTCTCTTTCGAGGCACCCCCCGGTGCTCCCGATCGCCGCGTGGTCATGGTGCTCTTCTGGCTCCGATTCCGCATCGCCGGCCCACGGCATGGGTGGTGGCCGATCTCTATGCCGCACCGGGGCCCGGTCCCGCCGGCCTGCGATCCCATGATCCTCCACCTGCCTCACCGGGTTCCGCCGCTTCTGATCTCCCACCACTCCTGGACCATGCACCAGGTCGCCAGCAGCAGAAGGACGCCCAGCGCCAGGATGTACCATGGGTGCATGTCCTCGCCCAACGCGATCAGCGCGTCCACGACATCCACCTCCCCCGGGCCCCTCCACCGCAGCGGAACGCCGGGCCACTCCAGCGAGTGCCGGCGTGGACGGCGGGACCGGGTTCGCCGGCCCCGCCGCCTCCACGATGAGGCTACTTGACGATCGTGAACGCGTACCGGAATACGAAGGGCTGGGGATGATCCTGCCAGCTCAGCATGGCGTGCCGGAACAAGAACGGCACCTCCAGCGTCTTGGAGTAATCCTTGAGCCGGTAGAAGGTGGGGTAGAGGTCGATGTAGTGCCAGCCGGGGGCGCCGGTGGCGCTGATCTTGACGATCACGTCGCCGTCGGAGTTGAACCCGCAGGCGTAGCCGATGTACGAGTTATCGTACACGATGGCGAAGATGTTCTCGGTCTCCGTCCAGCCGACGCCCTTCAGGTGGACGGTGATCTCCTCGCCCACCCGCACCTCGCGGGCCGACAGCGGCAGCGGCGTGCGGTCGACCGTCAGCGCTGTGGAGGCGATTTCCCTGCCCCGCACCCGCGCGGCGATCTGGTGGAACCCTCCCAGGTGATCCGGGATCTTGTAGGCCCACTCAAAGCGGCCGTCGGTGCCCACCGTGACGGTGGTCATCCTCTCGACGTACGGCTCGAACCCGGACTCGCTCACGCGCGAGCCCTTCATGTTGTAGAAGAGCAGCTCCACCTGGTCGCCGGGCACAAACCCCTTGCCCTGCATCCTGGCCGGCGCGCCCACGGGGCCAGAGCGCGGATCGCTCCACAGCACCGGGCTGGCCAGCGGCGGCTCGATACCGGGCAGCGGCTTGGCCATCTGCGCCTCGGGTGGCGGCGGGAGGATGGCCTCCCCCGGGGTCAGGTTGAACGCGAACCGGAAGATCGGGATGTACTTGAGCGGCGAGGTGCTCTTGGCCCGGTACGGTGCGCCGGGCGCGCCCGTCTGCAGGTCGATCACGTGCAGGCCGGGATCGCCCGTAGCCGGGATGTTGAAACGCGCCGTGCCCTTCGTCCGCACCGCGGTGACGTAGCCCGTGAGCCTGTTATCGTACAGCACCCAGTACCAGGTCTCCAGCGGCTGGACCGGGTCCAACCCGGTGAGCTTGATGCGGATGGGCGTCCCCAGCGGCCCGGAGGCCGGGCTCAGGCTGGCCTGGGGCAGGATGCGGAATCCCGTCTTGGTCAACACCCGGTCGCCGTGCATCAGGTAGATGTCCCGCACGCCGCCGTAGTCTTCTGGGATCTTCAACGCCGCGGTGAACTTGCCGTCCGCGTCTGTGGTGACCGCAGCAAGCGGCCGCCGCACCTCCCGGTAGGTCCTGCCGTTAAAGATCCCGATGTACTGGCCGTTGCGGTGCTCGAGGTCCCAGCCCGCGTCCACCGTCGTCCACACGACGCTCAGCGTGGCGCTGGCGGGCAGGCCCGCGCCGGTCAGGGTCACCCTGGTCCCCACGGGACCCCGTTCCGGGGTCACGGCGAGGGTGCCCACGAAGCCCTGGGCGGCTCCGGCCATCCCGCCCGGGATGGCCGAAGCGGCCAGCAGGATCACGAGCAGAATGAGCCGGAGCCTGGCCATGGCTACTCCCTCCATTCATTGAGATCGCAGAGATCGCGTCGCTACCGCCTCTCGATGGTGACCGAATGTGCCGGGACCTTGATGCCGGCCCCGATGGGGTCGAACCGGACGAATACGCCCCGTTTGTCGGCCACCGTCACCCACCACCGCAGCAGGCCGGTGGGGTAATCCCTGGGGATGACCCAGCTGGCGGTCCAGAAGTGCTTGACGGGATCCCCTGGCTGCGGTCGCCCGGGATGCGGGCCGTACTTCAGCGGGAAGGTCATCCCGTTCTCCAGATGGGCCGTCACCTTCATCTCACGCTCGGCGATCTCGGCCGCGTTCTTTCCATCGTCCCCGATCTCCCGACCGTTGACCGCGTCGCGCACCACAACCCGCCAGACGACCTGCTCGCCTTGCTTGAAGACGCTGGTCTGCACGCACACCGTGCTGGTCGGCTCCACGCTGCCACGGACGAGGTCCACCATGACATGGTACGCCAGCCGTCCCGCCGGTATCGCGGCCGCACCTTCAGCGGGCGGCCTGGGCACCGCCAGCGCCAGCAGGATTGCACACCCGAGCAAAACCCCCACTCTCCTCATGCCTCTCCCTCCTGATCGTGACGTTCGGTTGGCCGTTTCCGCCTCAAGTTCTGGTGCGCGCTCGCACCCCCTTTCCCTACCCGCTCGCTCCGAGCGATGCGGAGGATGAAGGATCCGGCATAGGCATAGGTCAACCACACGCCGCCCAGCACCAGGAAGATCGCGGCCCTGGTCAATGGACCGGGCGTATGCCTCATGCTGACCGAGGGCGGCACCTTGACGCCGGTGATCTCGACCTCTGCGCCGCCTCGGGCAGGAGCGTGCCGCGCGTCGCCGGCAAAGGTGACGCGCAAGGTGATGTGTGGAATGGTGTACTCGTTGTGGCGGAACGAAGCCATGCCCTTCTCGTCGGTCGCGGCCCGCGCCATCACCCGTTCTCCCACCGCACCCACCTGGAACAGGATCACGGCGGCGCCCGCCAGAGGTTGCCCGTCCGCGGTGGTGAGCCGGGCCTCCACCATGAGGTCTTCGCCCATCTCCACAGAGGTGGGCGCGCTCACGGTGAGGCGGGTGGGCATCTTCGCCTGCTCGCCTGGAGCGACCGGCGCAGACGCGGCACTGGCCCGGGCCGCGCCCGCCGCGAGCGCCCCCGCGGCCAAGAGGATGACAAGCGGCCTGCCGATGCCGCCCAGCGCGGCGGGGCCTCGCCACGCGGAAGCCGGCTCGGGTGCCGGTGCCGCCTCGCCTTCCCGCACCTCCCACAGCGAGATCAGGGGGAAGACCTTGCTGAACAGCGCGTACAGGAGGATAAAGGCGGCGAAGGCCGCGGCGGTGATGGCCCACTCCACCCAGGTCGGCGTGTACGTGGCCCACTCGCTGGGCGTGATGGGCAGGGCCATGCTGGGGATGACGATGATGTAGCGCTTCAGCCACATCCCGATATTCACCAGGACCGAGGCCAGGAACACCGCCGCCACCGGCCGCTGCCGCAGCGCCGGCATGAGCGCGATGAACGCCAGCACCCCCACGACCCCGGCCGCCAGCAGCACCATGTCAGGGGAAATCTGGGAGAGACCGGCCTGGACTGGCACCACGCGGGGGAAACGCAGCACCACTGCGACCGCACCGAGCGCCGCCGCGGCGACGCCGATCGGGAGCGGGCGCAGCCCCGGCACGCGCGCCAGCACGTCCACGGTGGAGATGTGGGGGAGGAGCAGCAGCACGGCGGGAAGGACGAGACCCGCCACCACCATCACCCAGAACGCGGGCGCGAAAGGCCCGTAGAAGAGCGCGTGGACCAGGTTAATGTCATGCTCCTGCGCACCGTAGGAGATCGTCAGATACTCGCTGACGGTGAAGTAGAGGTAGACAAGATTCAGGGTCAGCAGCAGGTAGCCCAGCCTTCGGAAGTGTGAAACGGTCAGGAAGCCCTCCAGCCGGTAGATCCGGCGGAAGATCACCATAGCGGTGATGATGGCAGCGATGCCACTGAAGATGGCGCCCACCACGAAGTAGGGGCCGAAGATCGTGGAGTGCCATCCGGCGCGCAGCGTCATGCCGAAGATCCAGGAGACCACCGTGTGCACCGAGACCGCCACCGGGATGATCACGATGGCCATGGCCGCGATGGCCCGCTCCAGCCAGGCGTGCTGACGCTCCGTCCCCCGCCACCCTGCCGACAGCACCCGGTACAGCCACCGCTTCCAGGGCGCCACGGTAGTGAGCCGGTCCCGCAGCATCGCCAGGTCGGGGATCATCGGCAGGTACAGGTAGAGGAGGCTTCCCGTCAGATAGGTCGTGATGGAGATCACGTCCCAGAGGATCGGTGACTGCAACCGCCCGTCTGTGAAGACGCTGAGGAGACGCTCCGGCCGGCCCATGTCGATCAACACCATCGGCGCGCCCACCATGAGGGCAAAGGCGGTGATCGCCTCGGCCATCCGGGTGATCGGCCGCCGCCACTCCGCGCCGGTGACCCGCAGGATGGCCGAGATCAGCGTCCCGGCGTGGCTCACGCCGATGAAGAAGACGAAGTTGGTGATGTACAGGCCCCATGAGACCCGGTTATTCAGGCCCGTCACCCCGAGGCCATCCCGAAGCTGGGTGAAGTAGGCGTAGGCGCCGACCGCGATCACCGCGAGCAGGGCGGCGACGAACAGGCGGAACCCCCACCCCGTGACTTGCAGGGGCCGGAGCACCGGGGCGTCGTCGGCCTGTGCGAGCGTGTGCTCCTCCATCGTCATCCCCTCCGTCGCTACGCCTTCTTCGTCTCGCGGCTCGGCAGCAGGTAGTAGACCCGCGGGTGAGTGCCCAGCTCTTCCTTGTACTTGTAACCGTGACCCTGGGCCAGCAACTGGGTGAGCTTCACGACCTCCTTGCCGTTGGTGACCAGGTTCTCGTTGGCATCGCCGAAGTAGATGGCGTCGTGACCCGCTTCGTGGCAGGCCTCTACGCACCCGGGCAGGCGTCCCATCTTCACCCGGTGCGCGCAAAACATGCACTTTTCCACCGTGCCCTTGCGGTGGGGCACGGGAAACTCCGGCGAGTACTGCACAAACTTCTCCTGTGGGGAGTGAGAAGGCTCTGTCCAGTTAAAGGAGCGCACGCCGTAGGGACAGGCGGCCATGCAGAAGCGGCAACCCACACACTGGTTGTGGTCCACCTGGACGATGCCCTCGTCGGTGTGGTAGGTGGCGCCGACCGGGCAGACCTTCACGCACGGCGCGTCCTCGCACTGCATGCAGGGGACGGGGAAGTTGTAGCGGTCATAGGCGTTGTTGGCCATGTTTTCGTAGACCTTGATCCACTGCTGGTTGAAGGGCACGAAGTGCTCCTTCTGGCAGGCGTAGGTGCACTTCTTGCAGCCGTCGCAGGCGGCCAGGTCGATCACCATCACCCAGCGCCGCGGCCGCGTCTTGCCGTGGCCCGCGTGGGCGGGCGCCTGGGCGCCCCCCGCCGCCCACGTACTCGCCAGCCTGGCGACCGGCGCCGCTGCAGCGACAGCGCCAGCCAGCCCCGCCCGCTTCAAGAACTGCCGGCGCGACGTGGGCTGTGGATCCTCTGGCATCTCGCGGTCCGCCACTATGGCGTCCTCCCTTCACGCATCCGGTCCCCCCGGCAGGCAAGCCGCGTCACGAGCCGGGCCAGCGCGCAACTATTTTCCAGGCGCGCGCGCCGGTAGATCTCCACCGTGTCCTGGTCGAGCCCGACCTTCACCACCCACGGCGCCGTCTCCAGCAGCGACGCCAGGTGGGCCCGGGCATCCTGGTCCTCTCCCTCCACGATCACGACCGACGGCCGGAGCGTGCGGATGCGTTCCTCAGCCGACGCGTCCGCCGCGGGCACGCCCACCACGTTCGACGCCCCGGCGGCGCGCAGCAGGCTGGCGATGCCCTGAGCGAAAAGTGCGTCGTGATAGATGATCGCCACGCCCGCCGACTTGTGGCCGTCCGCGCAGGTGACCGGTTCGCTGACGTTCTCATCCATGGTCGGCCGTGACCTCCGCCTCAAGAATGGCCCAGCGCGGCACCGTCCACAAGGCAAGAGCGTGTCATTCTGCCGCGCCGGAACGGACCATGGCGGCGGGCGGCGGGATTACCAGCCTCGGGTGGTCCAGGTGGACGGTCCGGGGGCCGGTCCACCTGGACCACCCGGGCCTTCTCTCGAAACGCCGCGGCGTGCGGGAGCGTGCGCTCACCGATCCGCCAGGCGCCCGATGGCCACCGCGCAGGTGCCGGGAGTACGCTGGCTGCAAAGATGCAGTGCGGGCGGCCGGCGGCCGCCGGAAGGGAGGATGGACGCCGTGCGGCACGGCACGGTGCGGTGGTTCAACCGACAGCGGGGCTTCGGGTCAGTGGCGGGCGACGACGGCCGCGAGTACCTGGTTCACGAGAGGGCGGTGGAAGGGGGATTCCCTCTGGACGCGGGGATGCGGGTACAGTTCAACGTCGCGCCAGGGGAGCACGGCGACATCGCGGTAGACGTGAAGATCCTGCTTCAACCGACCCGCGCGCGCTAGAAGACCGTCTCGGAAATGAAGCTTGCTCGTGCGCAGGACCGGCTCAGCCGAGTCCGAGCATCACCCGTATGTAGGGCGCCCCACCGTCGCG
>JACQTN010000060.1 GCA_016210785.1 Armatimonadota bacterium | reverse complement strand
TCCGGCCGGCACCCGATGCCCGTGCCAGGGCCGCCCGGCGTACGCTTGCCTGGTCAGGTGGGTGGTTGCCGAGGCGGCATGCTTTCGAGGGCGGATGTCGACGGGTCGCCCTGGAGACGCTCGGCTGCACTTTCGGCTTCCATAATACGGAAATACGGAGGTAGAGCCGGGTGGCCGGTGTCGGTGGTATCGCTTCGACGGAGTCTCGCGGATGGTGGTTCGGCAGGTCTGAGCAACTGGCTCCCGGTCTCATCGTGACAGGGGCGATCGCCGCGGCCGCGTGGTGGTTCGGAGCGCGCGTCCCGCTGGTCGGCCCGGCCGTGTTCGGGCTCCTGGCAGGGCTCGCGCTCGGAAGCATCAATGCTCCGTCCGCGGCGCTTCAGCCCGGCACGGACTACACGCTGAAGCGCCTGTTGAGACTGGCCATCGTCCTGTTCGGGGCCAGCCTGAGCTTTGCGGAGATTGTCAACATCGGCGGAGGTACGCTGCTGGTCATCCTCGCGGTGGTCGTGCTGGCCATCAGCCTGACCTATGTCTTTGGTCTGTGGCTGAGGGCGCCGTCGCGGCTGGTGAGCCTCATCGGCGTGGGCACGGCCATCTGCGGGGCGACGGCCATCATCACCATCGGCCCCATCATCGAGGCCGACGAGGAGGAGACCGCGTTCGCGGTCACGACGATCTTCCTCTTCAACATGGTGGCAGTCATCGTCTATCCGCTGCTGGGACGTCTGCTGGCGCTGTCCAGCGTCGCGTTCGGCACCTGGGCCGGCACCGCCATCCACGACACCTCGTCGGTCCTGGCGGCCGCGTACACCTTCAGCGATGCGGCGGGCAAGGTGGGCACGGTGGTGAAGCTCACGCGCACGCTGATGCTGGTCCCCCTGGCGTTCCTGTTTGGTGTGATCCACACCTACCGGCTAGGCCGCTCGGACCGCGGGGCCGCGACGCGGGTGAACTTCGTCAAGATCTTCCCCTGGTTCATCCTCTGGTTTGTCCTGGCCGCGGTGCTGAACACGTTCGGGGCATTCTCCGCGTCCGGGGTCAAGTTCTCCGCACAGGTGGGGAAGTTCCTGATCGTGATGGTGATGGTGGCGGTAGGACTCAGCGCGAACCCGCGGCGGATGGCTCGGATGGGGCTCCGGCCGTTCTTCATCGGTCTGTTTGCCTCCCTGCTCATCGCCGCGATCAGCATCTTCCTCATTCGCTGGGTCACCGACTGACCGCGGGGCAGGCGGGCTCAACTGCGACAATTTCACGCCGCGGACCGCCCGCAGGTGCAGGGAGGCGGCAGGGATTGCGGCGAGAGAGTAGAGCGGTCGCGCGCCCACGCTCACGACGCGCCCACGACCTGCTGTCACGATCCTTCAGCATCTCCGCGAGCAGGCGCCACCGTCTGCTGTACTGCATCGTCATGCGCGCGATGTCGCCCGTAAACAGGTGGCGATCCGGCACCCCGCGCATGCGCACCCATCCCTCCACGATCTCGAGATCGTCCGCCCGGCCTCCAGGCTGCGGCGGTGATGTGGAGGACCTGCCGCCGGGTTTCAGCGACGGACTGCCCCAGGGGGGGACGAAACGACGCGTCTAACCTGGACGCATCCACGCCACGATCGCGCCCATGACGAGCCCGGCGATGTAGACCCAGCCAAACAACCGGTTGTGCACCAGGCAGACCCGATGGTACCAGAGCGGCCATCCCACGTAGCCCGGCGGCGGCCCGTCGGGACGCGGGCGTTCCATCACCGCCAGGGCCCGGCGGGCCCGGGGCAGCGCCGCGAAGGCCAGGGCGGCAAACGGTGTCACCTGGCGCAGCAGGATGAGCGCCGCCACGATCAGGTACATGGCCAGGAGTGCGCCGCGATTGAACGCCCGGGCGCGGGAATCGCCCAGGACCACCGGCAGGGTCCGCTGGCCGTGGGCACGGTCGAAGTCCGCCTGGTCAATGTGTTTGCCGACCAGGATCGACATCACGCCGAGCCCGTACGGTAGCGAGACCAGGAATGCCGGGACCGACAGCCGGCCGGCGATCGCGAAGTAGCCGCCTCCGACCATGAGCGGTCCCCAGACCAGGAACGCCGCGACCTCGCCCAGGCCGAGAGCCTTCAGAGGTTTGGGCGCGGCGTCGTAGAGGTACAGCAGTCCCAGACCGGCGACGGAAAAGGCCAGGGCCACCGGCCCCCGGACGGCCCAGAAGTATAGAACGATTGCGGTGCCGATCAGCGCCAGCACGCCGAGCCCGATCAGGAGGGTCCGGCTGTCCAGCACCCCGCTGGCAATGGGGTGCATGGTGTACCGCATGCGCGGCGAGTCCGGGGTATCGTGGCCGCGCCGGTACCCGAAGTAGTCGTTGCTGAGATTGCTGATGGCGTGCGCCGTGACGAACCCGACCAGCACCAGCGCAAAGGCCACGGCGTCGAAGCGCCCATCGGTGAGGGCGAGCAGCCCGGCGATGACGGCCGCCTGCGCCGAGATGACCAGGATCACGCTGCGGGCGGAGAACAGGAACTTGGCGACGGGATCGAGCTGCCGGGACGATGCGTCGTGCGGCGGGTAGAAGCCGACAAACGCCCGGAGCCACAGCTTCGGGCCGCGAGGCACCGCACCGTGGTGAGTCGCTCCCGTCCCTGCCATAGGTCACCTCCCTGCGCGGGCCACCAGATGCTCTCCTGGCTTCTGTGCCTGAGTTCAACGCTCCCCGGGAGAGCCCTCCTGCCACGTTCCCCTGCCGCGTCGCGCGAAAAAGCCTTCCCGCGGTGTTCGCCCGCTGCGCCGCCCACCGCGTGCCGCGCGTGACGCACGGCGGTCAGGCCGATCAGAAGACAGGGGCCGCCCGCGCGTGGCGCCCCCGCGTCTGCGCGCACACGAATCAGGTCCCCACCCGATACCTGCTGCGCTCCGGGTCCCATAACCTTCCATCAAGCCCCTGGCTTTCCGGACCCAATCGTCACGGGATCAGAGGAGGCATCGGATGATGCGCGGGGTTGCCGGCAAGATCCTCAGGGTGGACCTCACCTCTCGCAAGATCACCGTCGACCAACCCGACGAGGGTTTCTACCGCGCCTATCTCGGCGGCGCGGGCTTCGTCTCCTGCTTCCTGCTCAAAGAAGTGCCCCGGGGCATCGACGCGTTTGACCCTCGAAACCGGTTGATTTTCGCGTTGGGCCCCATGACCGGCCTGGCCATGCCAGGCGCCACCCGCAACTGCGTGGGTGCCAAGTCGCCCCTCACCGGCGGCTATTCCAAGAGCGAGGCGGGCGGCTTCTTCCCCATGGCCCTCAAGAAGACCGGCTACGACGCCATCATTGTGGAGGGGAGAGCCGACCGGCCCGTCTACCTCCTGGTGA
>JACQTN010000616.1 GCA_016210785.1 Armatimonadota bacterium | reverse complement strand
CCTGCGTGCCTACGTGGGGACCGCGGAGGCCTTCGGCCGCCTGGCGCTGCTGGACCGGGAGCGCCTGGTGCCGGCGATACCGCGCTGGCCCAACTGCGGCTCGAATCTCCGATCGTCACGGCGCGCGGCGATCCCTTTGTCGTCAGACTGTACTCGCCGCTGCGGACGGTGGGGGGAGGGGAGGTCATCCAGACGCGGGCTCCGCGCCGGCGGCGGCGCGACGCGGAGGCGCTGGCGGAGGTGGCCTCGCTGGAGCACTCCGACTTCGGGACGCTGGCGGCCGACGCGGTCCGCCAGGCCGCGGCCGCGGGGACGACCGCGGAGGAATTGGCCCGCCGGCTGGCCGCCACGCGGCCGCGCGTCGAAGAGCGGTTGAAGGAACTGGAAGGGCAGGGGAGGGTACTCTCGATCCGCGGTCGGGTGTTTCACGCCGACGTTCGCACCCGGCTGGAGGAGGCGATCCGGCACACGCTCACCGCCTATCACGCGGCCCACCCTTGGCGGCGTGGGATGCCGCGGGAGGAATTGAAGGTGCGGTCCTTCGGCGGCGGCGGCGACGACCGGCTGTACATGCTGGTGGCGGAGGATCTGGAGCGCAAGGGCGAGGTGGTGACGGACGGGGCCTTCGTGCGGCTCGGCAGCCACACGCCCGCGCTCGCGCCGGACGAGGCGGCCGCGCACCGCCGGCTCGCTGCCGCGCTGCGCCAGACTCGTTTCGGCTTACCCTCCCGCGAGGAACTGCTGGCGGGCGCGGGCGGGGATCGCGCCGTCGCGGAGCGGATGTTTCAGACGCTGCTGGACGACGGTCTGGCGGTGGAGGCGACCAAAGATCAGTTCCTGCACCGGGAGGTGCTGGAGGAGGTGCAGCGGATCGTGGCCGGCCACATCCGCCAGCACGGGGACATCACGGTGGCGACGCTGCGCGACGTCCTGGGCACGAGCCGCAAGTTCGCCCTCGCTGTCTTGGAGTATCTGGATACGGTCAAGTTCACGCGCCGCGTGGGAGACAAACGCGTCCTGGTCCACGCGGATTCCCGCGCGTGAACCGGTCCCCGTGCGTGAACCTGTCGCGGGTCATTGTGCCCCGATCCGCGCCAGCCCACGGGCGTGGACCCCGGCCGGCACCTCGATGTCCTGGTGCACGCTCGCGCGGGCTGGGTCAGCGGCGGGCCAGGATTGTGTGACCGCCGCGAGGATGTCGCGGCTCGCTCCGACGTGGAACCTCGCAAGGCGACCGGCGCTTGCGATGCCCTGGGTCACCCGCTAGAATGGGTACGCGCGCGGAGGGGGATGGGGCCTGGTGGCTCTCCCGGTCTTCAAAACCGGCCGCGGGGCCTGGACGGTCCTGGCTAGGTTCGATTCCTAGACCCCTCCGCCAGACGTCTCCCACAAGACGCCTGCTGACACTTACCGCCTTCTCGCCGGCCGCTGGTAATCCCCCTGCGTGACCCGCGCGATGATCTGTTCCGGGCTCAGACCCACGAGCCCCAGGCGCTCCGCGTTCCGGCCCGTCTTCGCGTAGTCGATGTCCGTCGCCGCGGAGGCCAGCGCGACCAGGCCCTCGGTGCAGGGCGCCGGGACGCCGAGGCCCGCGGCGATGGACGCGACCGGCACCAGGCCGTAGGGCACGTCCTCGCTGAGGTAGCGGTCCTGGATCGCGCGCGGCCCCGTGGACCGGCTGAAGACCGGCGCCGTCGACAGCACCTGGTACAGTTCGGTGCCCTTCACCCCCTGCTCGGCGTAGTACCGGACCATCCACTCCGCGATGCTCACCTCCGGCAGGCCCAGCGCGCGCAGCACCGCCAGCCGCTCGCGGTCGACACCCTCCATCAGCCGCGCCACCGCGGGGGTGAAGCCGTCGCCGTACGTGAACCACTCTTCCTCGTTCTCCACGCGGCTCAGGTTGGCCAACATCAGCACCGGGTGCACGATGATGTTGATGTTGTTGAGGCCGGTCTCGAGCACGTCGCGCGCGGGCACGAACTCCGGGAAGATGGCACCCCACGCGTCGAACATCTCCCCGGTGCGGACCGCGGGAATGGCCGCCGCCGGTACGCCCCGCTTGATCCCGTTGATGCGCACGCTGGCCGGCCCGTCGCGCTTGGCCGAGTAGCCCAGGTTGGCCACCTCACCGATGATCGCGCGACACCCGGGGCGGGACGTGCGCAACGCCTGATAGACTTCCATCGCGCCGCCGACCGCCCCGGGGTAGAGCAGAAGCACCTGATCGTCCCGCAGGGGCGGCAGAACCACTTCCGCAAGTCGGGGGTGGGCGAAGGCTGGCGCGATGAGCAGCGCCACGGACACGCCGTCCAGCGCCTCCGCGATCTCCGTGGTGATCAACGCCGGGCGGTAGACCGCCTCGGGCAGCGCGCCGTGCACCCGGATGCCAGCCTCGCGCACCGGTTCGAGCGGCGCGGCGAACTCGGGGAGGTCGTAGAGGTGCACCCGGCACCCGCGGCGGGTCAGATCGGCGGCCGTGGCAAGACCTCCGTTGCCCGCCCCGAGGACCGCGACGATGGGATGGTCTCTAGACGCTGCGTGCGATGGCATCCGGCTACGCTACCTTACCGGCAAGATGCGCGTCTCGGAAATCCGTGCTTCGTTCATGCGCAGGGCCGGCTTCCCACGATGTGTCGGTATCGGCGCTGCGAGTTGAACTACGCAGCACCGAGCTCGCGCCGCCGAGCCCGAGCATCACTGGTACGTCGGTACCCGCACCATCGCGGGTGCGCCGTGAGTACGG
>JACQTN010000598.1 GCA_016210785.1 Armatimonadota bacterium | reverse complement strand
GCTGCGCACCACCAGGGCGCACCGAGGCACCATGGACAGGGAGATGGCCACGATCAGCTTGAACAACCCCGTGCCCGTGATGGCGACGATGGCCATGGCCAGGATGATGATGGGGAAGGAGATGAGGATGTCCACGATCCGCTGCACCGCCAGGTCCGTGGTGCCGCCGTAGTAAGCGCTGATGACGCCGATGAGGGCGCCCATGGTGGCGCCAACGAACGACGCGGAGAGCCCGATCAGGAGGGCGGTGCGGGAGCCGTAAATGATGCGGCTGAAGACGTCGCGCCCGTAGGCGTCGGTGCCGAGCCAGTGCTCGTTGCCCGGGCGGTGGAACATGGCGCCGTAGTTGACCTCCAGCGGGTCGTAGGGCGAGATGGGGCCGGCCAGGATCGCCGCCAGGGCCATGGCGATAATGATGAGGGCCCCCGCCGCGCCCAGCGGCTGCCGGCGGATGAAGCGCCCGAGCCCCCGGGGCATCCCGGGCAGCCTGGCGGATACCCTTTCCATGACCGGCTGCGCCTCAACCGTCACCGCCGCCCTCCTCCGGCCGTGATTCCGGCGCGCATGGGCGCATCACACGTAGCGGATGCGCGGGTCCACCCACGCGAAGAAGACGTCCAGGGCGAAGTTCACCAGCACGTAGGCAAACGACATGATCAGGATGAGGACCTGCGTCAGGGTGTAATCCCGGTGCAGGATGGCCTCCACCGTCAGCTTGCCCAGGCCGTTCAGGTTGAAGACCTGCTCGGTCACTACCAGCCCGCCCAGCAGGAAGGCGAACTCCAATCCGATCACCGCCGTGACCGGCAGCAGGGCGTTCTTCAAGGCGTGGCGCCGGAGCACGTGGACCCCGGCCAGCCCTTTCGCCCAGGCCGTGCGCACGTAGTCCTCCCGCAGCACCTCCAGCATCGCCGACCGGGTCATGCGGGCCGCCATCGCCGAGTACCGGTAGCCCACCGCCAGCGCCGGCCAGATCAGTTGCGAGAGGTTAGCCACGGGATCCTTCCACAGCGGGGTAAACGTGACCGGCGGGAGGTAGCGGAAGTAGACCAGCAGCGCCAGGATGATGAGGATGCCGAGCCAGAACGTCGGGACGGCCAGGCCAGCGATGCTAAAGGTGCGCACCACGTAGTCGAGCGGCGTGTTCCGCTTGACCGCGGCGAGGGTGCCCAGGGGGATCGCGAGCAGCGTGGCGATGATGGTGGAGAGGATGGCCAGCTCCAGGCTGAGCTGGAAGCGCAGCCCGATCTCGGTGGCCACCGGCTGGCCCGTCCACATGGACAGGCCGAAGTCGAGCCGGACGATGCCCGCCATCCAGTCCAGGAACTGCGCGTAGATGGGCTTGTTCAGGCCCAGGCGGATGCGCTCGGCCTCGATGGTCTCCCTGGGGACAAACGCGCCTTCGCCGGCGTAGCGCAGCACCACCACGTCGCCGGGGACGACGCGCATGAGGACGAAGATGAGGACCGCCACTCCGAACAGGGTGGGGAGCATCAGGAGGAGCCGCTTCAGCAGGTAGCGCTGCACGGGCTACTCCCGGCCCCGGGGACGAGTGCCCGGCGGCGCTGGGCCCCGCACTCCGCCTCGGGGACCGCGGGTGTCCCCGAGGCGGGCGCGGCGGTCACGCACGGCGTCTCACTCCAGCCAGACCGTGGAAAGATCCTGATTGACGTAGTGGCTGGGCGTGATCTCCCAGCCCTTCACACGGCTATGGTGCGGGATGATGCGGTGCCACCACAGGGTGGGCAACTGGTACGCCATCTCGTCGATCACGCGCTTCTCAAACTGCCAGACGATGTCGCGGCGTTGGGCGAAGTTCACGGTGCGGCTCTGGCGCTCGTACAGTTCGTCCAGCGTGGAGTCCCGGTACCGCCCGTAGTTGATAGGGCTCTTGTCGCTGCTCACGAACTTGATGAGCTGCAGGTCGGGGTCGTCCATGAAGTCGCAGTTGAAGTCGATGCCGGCGTCGTAGTTGCCGACCCTGAAGTCGTTGAAGTACGGCCCTGTCTCCTGCGCCTGGTGCTCCACGTTGAGGCCGACGCGGCGCCACTGGTCGATCAGGTAGACACCCAGGGGCTCGTAGGGCATGCGCGTGTCGCGGTTCTTGAGGACGAACTTGAAGCCCTCCGGCACGCCGGCCTCCCGCAGCAGCCGGCGGGCGTCGCGGCGGGCTACGTCCATGTCGGTGCCAAACCCGCCCATCCGCTTCAGGCGGTCGTCTGGCTGTGCCCACTCGGAGCCGGGCCGCGTGAGGCCACCCACGCCCTTGATGAAGGTGATCCGCGACAGGACACGGGAGGCGGTCCACCGGTCGAAGGCGATGTTCAGCGCCTTGCGGAACTTCACGTCGCTGAAGGGCCGGCGCTCGTTGTTAAAGCTGAGCGTCAGCACGCACACCCACGGCTTCTCCTGCACCCTGATGCGGTCGCCCAGCTCCTTGACCAGCGTGTCCCGTGCCTCCGGCGAGAAGCTGCGGAACTCGATGAGCGCCCGGCCTCCGCGCACCGCGGCCACCTGCGCCGCGGGCTCCCGGATGAAGATGGCGCGGAAGCTGTCCAGATAGGGCTGCCCCCTGATGTAGTAGTCCTCGTTCCGCTTGCCGATCCAGTGGGATCCCCGCACGTACTCCACGAACTTGAAGGGGCCGGAGCCCATGATGTTCTTCTCGAACCACCGCGGGTCGCGGGCCAGGATGTCGGCCTTGTAGACGAAGTTCCAGGGCGAGGCCAGGTTGGCCACCAGCGACCCGGAGGAATGCTTGAGGCGAAACACCACCGTACGCTCGTCGGGCGTCTCCACCCTGTCCACCGCAGCGTAGGCCGCCTTGCGCAGGCTCACCACGCCGGCTGGCGGAAAGATGATCTTGTCATAGGTGGCCTTGACGTCCTTGCTGGTCAGCGGGCTGCCATCGTGCCACTTCACCCCGGCGCGGAGCTTGAAGGAGTAGGTGAGGCCGTCTCGGGAGATGTCCCAGCTCTCCGCCAGATCGCCGACGACCTTGGGATAGTTGAAAGGATCGAACTTCAGCAGCGTGCTGTAGTGCGGCGCCGTCACGTGAATCATCGCGTAGGTGTTCTCGCGATGCCCGTCAAAGGACGGCGGCTCGGCCGCCACCACGAACGGCAGTTCACCGCCGCGGCGCGGCACCGGCGCCGGCGCCGAGAAAGTGGGAAGCGTCACCACGCCAGCCACGAGGACCGCGGCGAGCCCAAGCACCATCACGGCCCGAACGGTCACCTTAAACATCCGGTCGTCCCCCTTCCTCAGAAATGTGTGTAACGGGTCCCTGCGCTACTCGGAGATTAGACGAATCTTCGCTAGAAACGTTCGCAATCCTACCGGGCGGGCGAGAGCCGGGGCCCCGATCCCGGCCCCAGGCGTCTTGTCAAAGTATACCCGAAAACGTCACGACAGAGTCACACGCGCGCCACTCCAGGGAGGCCCCTCGTTCGGGGGAGCGTTGGGGGCGAGATAAAGCCCGCGCCTGTCCGGGGGTGAACGAGCGCTACAGCAGCGCGGCGAGCGCCTCGACGGCCTTGACGAAGCAGGCTATCGGCGGGCGCACCAGCCCGGCGCCGATCTGCCCGATCCCGGGCCGGCGGTGCGCGATCCCGGTGTTCACCCGGGGGAGAATCCCGGTCTTCACCACCTTGCGGATGTCGATGCCGGTGGGCGTGCCCCGGAAATCCAGCGCGGGGATGCCGAACGCGGGGTTCTCCGCCACCGTGATCTCGTACATCTCCAGGGTGCCCGTCAGCGCCTCCTTGGGCGTCCCCCCCACGAACTGCACGATCGCCGGCGCCGCGGCCCTGGCAAACCCGCCGATGCCCGCGGTCTCGGTGATGGTGCTGTCGCCCACGTCGGGGTTGGCGTCCGCCTCGGTGAACCCCGGGAAATACAGCCCCTTCGGAATCTCCGACGGCCCGACGAACCAGCGGTCCGCCAGCCCGCTGACCCGGATGCCGAAGTCGGTGCCGTTGCGCGCCATGGTCGTCACCACGGTGCAACGCGGAATGCCGTGCGCCGGCTCCAGCATCGCCTTGCAGGCGGCCATGATGGGGTTGAGCACCATCAGGTCGTTGTCGGCCATGAAGCGGAAGACCGCGGACAGGTCCTCCGATCTTGCTTTCACCAGAACCAGGTACGGCGCCATCAGGCGCGCGAACAGGCAAGAACCGGCACGGTTGCGGTTGTGCCCTTCGTCGCCCATCAGGATGGCCTGGGCGACGTGCGTGCGCATGTCGTAGCCGCCGCTGCGCTCCAGCGCCTCGCCCAGGATGGGCGCCAGCGTTTCCCCCATCCACCGGAGGCGCCGCAGCACCTCCTCGTCGTACGCGCCGTACCGGAGGACCTTGCCGTAGCCTTCGTTGAGGGGCGCATAGGCGCGGTTGCCGAAGGCACGGTTCTCGACGACGTACACCGGCATGGAGGGTGAAATGAGGCCGGCCATCGGCCCCACGGCCTGGTGATGGTGGCACGGCTCGAAGGTGATCTCGCCACGCGAGGCCATCGCCTCCGCGTGCTTGGGGTCGCGGGCCAGACCTTCATAGAGCAGCGCGCCGACCACCGCGCCGCGCACCGGCCCCGACATGCGCTCCCACGTGATCGGCGGCCCCGCATGCAGCAGCAGCCCGTCGCGCATGCCCGGGATCGCGTCGCGCGCCCGCGCGATACCGGTGAGGACCGGCTGCCCCGCCAGGATGCGGCGGGCGGCTTCCGCGTTGGCCTGGTCAATCGCCTGTGCGATGTCCATAGAGATTTCCCGGCACTCCCCCTTCCGCCGGCCTCCAGCTTTCGGCCGGCCCCACTACATGCCCAGCTTCTTTTACTCGGAGGGGGAGCAAGCTCCCCCTTCCGAACCTCCCCCTCAACCCCACTGCTCCTCGCGCCCGTTGCTTCCACTTGCTCCAGGCTGACCCCCCTGAAATCTTCCGAGACCCTCAAGCCGTCTGCTCGGGGCCCTCCGGAGATTTCAGGGGGGTCACCGGCGGCACGTTCAACGCTGTTGCGAGGTGTCAGACGCTGCCGCGCTCACCGACTCACGGCGGAGCCGGCCTTCGCATGTCACATCCGTCCTCCGCATGCTACATGCCCAGCTTCTTCAGCGCATCCATCAAGCGCTGATTCCCGCCCGCCGGGGGCTGCCAGTCCAGGAGGACGACCGTCGCGCCCTGAGCCCGGACGCTCTCCGCGAAGAGATCGAGGCCAACGTTGATGACGCGCGGCGCGGCGTGCAGCAGCGCGAGGATTTCCTCCGCGCCGGGGAGCAACGCCGCCCCGGCGGGCGGCGTGGTGCCGTACGGCTCCGCACCCGGCACGGCCGGAGCCGATGCGCCTCGCGGGCCCGCCGGCGCGGACGCCACCGCTGTGGGCACGGGTCCGCGGACCACACCCCTCGCCTCCAGAATGCGCGCGGTCAGCACCGCGGCGCGGGCGTTGCTCGGCTGCACCAGGGCGCCCGCGTCCAGGAGAGCCTCCTCCTGGGCGCGGGCGCCCTGCGGATCCTCCTCCGTGCCACACACCGGCACGATGACGACCAGGTAGCGGCGGTCGGCGGCGGCAATAGCCCTCGCCGTCCAGATCGCCGCCGCCAGTTCCCCCCCGGGGTCGCCGTGGGCGGCGTAGCCGAGCACCACGTCCAGCAGGATGATGGCGACCTCCGGATCGCGGGCCTCCTGGAGCAACCGCCGCGTGCGCAGGTCCATGTCCAGCATGGGGTGGAGTCGCCCCACGGTGAACTCGTCCGCGCCCAGGTCGAGAAAGGTGTGCCCCTCACTCCTTCCCACGTCGCCCAGGCGCGGCGCATCGGCGAGCGGAGTGTTGGAGGTGATGGGCCCGACCACCCTGCTCAGGATGGCCATGGCCTCATAGCACAGCGTGCCGCCGCTGTAGAGCCCTCGCACGTAGCGCTGACCCGGGGAGAGGCGCATCGCCTCCAGTGCCGGGAGAGCCTCGTACCGGGGGATCTCCGGCACGCCCTTCCCTGAGAGGCGGACCGCCTGTCGGGCGGCGTCCTCCAGCGTCGGCGCGGAGGTGATGCGCTCATCGCCCGACACGGCCTGCCCGACGAACGCCACCACCACCGGCTTCTTCGCCTGCCGCGCAGCCGCCAGCAAACGTTCCGCCACCTCGGCCCCGGGCGGCTTGCTGACCAGCACGATGACGCGCGTGTCCCGATCCGCGGCCAGCGCGGCGAGTCCCTCCAGCATCGTGGACCCGCCCACCTCCGCGGACAGGTCGCGGCCGCCGGTGCCGATGGCGTGCGAGATCCCGCCACCCATGCGGTGCACCAGGGAGGTGATCTCCTGGATGCCGGTGCCGGCCGCGCCCACGACCCCGATCGCCCCTCGCCGCACGCGGTTCGCGAACCCGAGTGCCAGGCCGCCCAGGATTGCCGTGCCACAGTCGGGCCCCATGAGCAGACGGCGCCGCTCGCGCGCCAGGGCCTTGAGCGACACCTCGGTCTCGAGCGGAACGTTGTCGCTGAAGAGGTGCACGTGCAGGCCGCGCTCCAGCGCCTCGCGGGCCACGTCGCCGGCAAAGCGGCCGGGCACGGAGATGAGGGCCAGGTTGGCGTCGGGCGCGGCGGCGAGCGCCGCGGCCAGCGTGCGCGGGAGGTACTCCGCCGCGGCGGTGGCGCGGCGGCGGCCGAGCAGCGCGTCGGCGGCCGCCAGTGCTGAGGTCACGGCGGCCTCGTCCGCGCCGCGCACGGCGATGATCAGATCGTCGGGGCCCGCCGCTTCACCCTCGGGAGTGAGCAGCCCGGCAGCGCGGAGGAGGTCCTTGTTGGCGTCGGTCCCCATGACCACGCCGGCCTCCTCGATGCCGGGGAGGCCGCGCACTTCGCGCTGCACCAGCATCAGGGCGACAGAGTCGTGGTAGCTGCTGCGCTTGACGGTGCACTCGACGGCCATGGGAACGTCCCTGACATTGATTCTGCGGGACACGTTGGGATTCCTGGGGTCTATCTCCTGCCGCGCCGCCACTGATTCAGGACGACGAACTGCCCGTCGAGATCCCCAAGCGCGCGCCAGGCGCGCCTCAGCGCCTCGGCGATCTCGGCGGGCCGCATGTCCCGGGGCGTATTCCCGAAATAGACGACCGCGATGCCCGCGTGGTCGCCAGCACTGCGGTGGAGTGAGTGGTAATCGCCCGCATTGTACGTCACGATCGTGCGCCCCGTCTCGCGGGCGTGAGCGAGATGCGCGCTGTCGTCGGCGCCCCGCAGTCCGGCCTCTCCCGGTGCCTCGACCTCAAACCCTCGTGTCTCCAACTCCCTTCGGAGGCGGCGCGAGTCCGCGCTGTCGTCCAGGTAGACCCTACGGCGCAAGGGTGGTCCTCTTGGACTTCACCCGGGTCCTCAGCATCTGCGCCTCTTCTCTCAGCTCCGCGTCGACCAAGTCCCGGTGCGCGCTGTAGTATACCAACGCCTCGCGCACCTGCGGCACGGGCAGATCATACTCCTCCGCAACCGTCTCCGGCGTCCACCTGTTGGCGTTCATGACCGCCACGAGCTGCCCAACGGTCATGTTGCGGCCTTTCAGGTACAGTTGCTTCCGCCACGGATGAGGCCGGCGGACCAGGAACTCGTAGACACGGTCCTGGGCGTAAGGCAGCGCCGCGGGGACGACAAACTCGCGTACCCGCTGGAGCCGCTCGACCTCGGCCGGATCGGCCGCCACGACGCGGCGCCCGTTCATGATCTCGGTCATCACGGCGATGAAGGTCGCGAGGGCCTCGTGCAGGAGATCTGACCGCGACCTCACGCTCAGCATGCTGGCCAGCCTGTCTAGCATCACCGCCTGGTCCTGTGAAACGTCGAGTTGAATGCGGACTCGTTTTCCCACGGCAGTCACCTCTGGATATATTCTACCATAAATATGTATCCACAATCAGGCCGCCACCTGGACAGCTCACGCG
>JACQTN010000597.1 GCA_016210785.1 Armatimonadota bacterium | reverse complement strand
GACCGGCGAGGCGGCGGGCGGTGAGGGGTATACGGGTGTGAGCCAGCCGCGGAGTCCCGTTCGTCTCGTGGTCGTCGTGGGCCGGCAGGGCCGGCTCGCCAGGAGGCTCGGCGCTATCCTGCTGCGCCTGGGCGTGCTGCTGACGAGCCGGGACCATCCGGTGGGGGATTACTCGGGCGTGCCCATCGCCGTCTACTACGAGTCCCTGGAGCGGTTGAACAGCCTCGTCCTGTCTCTGCCCGCGGCGCGAAAGGCCCCCCTCCGGTTTGTGTTGAGCTTGCTGGATGACGAGTCGCTGGTCAGACTGCAGCGGCAGCTCTTCCTGCGCCACTTTACCGACGAGTGGGCGTTCGCCCGGATGGTGGCGCATGCCTACCCCGCGGTACGCCGCCTGGACTTCACCGTGGCCAACCCGCGGTGGCGAGGCCTCCGTCTGCGACGGCAGGCTCTGGTCCGCGCCGCGCTGTCCGTGGCGAGAATCGGCAGGGAACTCCTGCGCTTGCTGCGGGCCGGCAACCCGGCGCCCCCGGAGGGGGCGCGTCCGGCGGTGCTGTGGGGAGGGGCGGTCGATATCGAGATGGAGGACGATCCGGCCAGGCTCTCCCTGCCACGCTTCCTGCGCCAGGTGGCGCAGCATCTGGGAGTTCCCTACGAGCGTCTGTGGGTCATCGGCTACAAGATTCCTCGCGCACCTTCTCTCCGGGTGCCCGGCGAGGGCTGCGTCCCCACCCGCCGCGCGCTGGGTGTGCTGCTGGAAGCCTGCGCCGCCGCGGCGCGCATCGCATTCTCCTTGGGCCGGCACGGCCTGAGAAACCTGGCGCTGGCGGAGAGCGCGCAGTACGCCGTGTCCAGATACTGGCTGGGCGTGTGGAAGCCATCGTGCGTGGTGGGGACCATCAGCGACCTGGCCAATGACTCGCACTACGTGGTGGCGGCGCGCATGTCCGGGACCGCCGCCTGCCTGGTCTCGTATGCCTCCCTCAACGTCCCGTGCGCCGACGGCCAGGTCTGGGATGACCTGGAGCCCGGCTATCGCTATTCCCTCTACAGCCACTACATCGTCTGGGGCGAGTGCACGGCCCGCCTCTTCAGGCGGTATGCCGGCGAGCACGCCCAGGTCATCGTGACCGGTCCCGTGATGTTCGCCACGGACGCGGCCGTCCCCGGGGACGATGGGCCGCGGCGCGGCTTCCGCGTGGGCGTGTTTGACATCTCTCCGCACTCGGGGAAGCTGCTGGCGGTGATCGGTGCCGGGGGAGGGTGGTACTCGGTTGAGGACGTGCGGCGGTTTTATCGGGACATCGTCGACGCGTTGAACGCGCTGCCGCTCTCCGATGTGGAGATCGTGGTGAAGCCCAAGCGGCCTTCCACGGGCCGGCACGTGGCGGACGGGTATGCCGAGATGCTGGAGGCGCTGGATCAGCACACCTCCGCCCGGGTGTCGTACAGTCCTTCCTCCGCCAATCCCTGGGAGGTGCTCGCATCTCTGGATGCGTGCGTCTCGATGCCGTTCACGTCGACCACCTCGGCGGCGCTGGCGCTCGGCGTCCCCTCGGTGTTCTACGCACCCTCGCCGACGGTGCAGGCGGGTCGCCACACCATGGACGGGGACAAACTGGTGCGGAGCAAAAGGGAGCTGGCGGCCTGGTTCTTGGAGACGTATTCCCACAGGCACCAGGCGCAGCGCCGCCACTATTCCGGGTCCCGGCGCCTTGCCGAGGCGTTTCGATTGATTGCCTCGGCGGGGCCGGGGGTTCCGGCGGCACCCCAGCCGACGACGGTGCGTTGAGATGTCCAGACACGGGCTTGCGGCCTTCGCACTTCCGGTGGTGGTGATCCTGGTGGTTCTCGCCGGTTTTCTCGGCACCTGGGCCTTTCTGGCCGGGCATCTCACCGCGTGGTCCGATGAGATCGGGCACATGGCGGTGGCCAAGGGCATCCTGCTGACCGGGAGGCCGCGCCTGGCGGTCTTCGACCGGTGCGCCGAGCTGACCCCCATCGAGAACTGGCGGGGGTACGAGGTGAGCTGGTTGACGGCGCGCGCCTACCAGACTTTCGGGGAGTCCCTAACGGCGGCGCGGCTGGTTCCCCTGGTGTTCACGCTGGCGACCTGGGGAGTCTACGTGATCTACGCGGTCTGGCGGGAGAAGGCGCCGGCCCGGCAGGTCGCCTTTGCCACCGTGCTCTTCTTCGGGCAGAGCCTGGTGCTGGAGAAGGCGCTGTACGTGCGGGTCTATGCCCCCGCGTTGACGCTCCTGCTGGTGTCGCTCATCGCGCTGTGGGAGGGACTGCGCGCCTGGCGCGGGGGCCGGACCGGTCCCGCGGTGCTGTGGTTTGCAGCCGCCGCGGCTGCGATCCTTTACCCGACCCTGCGGGGATGGCATCCGTTGATCTTGGCCACCTTTGTCCTGGCGGTGGCATGCCTGTGGCTCCATGGCCACGGGCGCGTGGCTGCCATCGCCCAGGCAGCCCGCCGCACGCTGGACGTCATGCCGGTGGCGCTGCGGTACCTGGCGCTGGCCGTGGCGGTGTACGCCGTGCTGTCCACCGGGGCGGTCACGGCGCGGCTGATGGATCTGGTCGCCAACCGGCTCGTGGGCGTGCAGAGAGTGCACGCGATCTACTGGGACAACCTGTTGGGCCTGGTGCGGTTTGGCGTGGTGCTGAACGTCCTCCTCCTGGTCTGGCTGTGGAAACCCCCGCGGTCCGACGCTCCGCCGCGCCTGGACTTCCATTCCTGGCTCCTGGCTACCGGGGTGCTCTCCGGGCTCCTGACGGGGCTCTTCATGAACCACAACTTCGTCTTTTACGGCAGGTTCTTCTATCTCGCCGCGGGCCTGGTCGTGCTGGGGGCCTCCCGGCGGCTGGCCGCCGTGCCAGCGGCACGCGCCGTGCCGCTGGTCGTGGTGTTCCTGGCGATCAACGTGGCCGCCTCCGCCGCGAACTTCTACTACGACCGCAGCAACATCCGGGAGGCCATTGCCTGGCTGCAGCGCAACACCGGCCCGCGGGACGTGGTCTTTGCCTTCAACGCGGAGCTGTACGTTCACGGCGGCAGCGATCTGTGCGCCAGGAGCATTCCCATCATCCGGCGCGTGGAGGGGCCTCCCGTAGTGATGCGGGGATACCAGTGGATGCGCCGGCCGGCGAACGTGCGGCCCTATCTCACGCGCGACGAGATGAAAGAGGTGCTGCGGAGTCACTCCGCGGCGAATCTGTACTTCCTCTATACCGACCACTACCAGGTCAGGGACCGGCTGTTCAAATGGATGACGGGCCGGAATCGGACCATTCGCCTGGACATGTTTGGAACGCTGAAGGACGGCGACGTGGGAGAGGAGATCCTGCCCGGGCTGCGCGGCGCAGGGCTCAAGCGCCTGGATCGAGCCAGGCTGTTGAAGGAACTTGAAGAACGGGACTACCTCTAGGGGCTTGAGGATGGTCGCGGTCATCGGCACCGGCAGCATCGGCAGCCGGCACCTCCGCGCGTTTCGCCAGATGGGGGACGTCACGCCCGTCGCGGTGCCCGTGCGCGGCCAGCGCCGCGCCGCCCTGGCCCAGGAAAGATACGCCACGGCGGACGATCTGATCTCCGCCGCGGAGATGGGGGCGACCCTGGGGGTGGTGGCCACCGACACCAGGCGGCATCTGGACGACGCCCTGGCCGCCCTCGACCAGGGGATGGATCTGCTGGTGGAGAAGCCGCTGGCCGTGGATGCCGCGCAGGCCGATCGCCTGCGCGGCCACGCGCGGGACAAGGGGCGGCGGTTGTTCGTAGGGTGCGTGCTGCGCTTCTCGGAGTCCCTGAATCGGTTCCGGGAGCTCCTGCCACGCATGGGCACCGTGCACAGCGTGCGCATCGAGTGCCAGTCGTACCTGCCGCACTGGCGCCCCGCGCGGCCCTACCGGGAGTCCTACTCCGCTCGCAGCGGCGAGGGTGGCGTACTCCGCGACCTGATCCATGAGATTGACTACGCGGGCTGGCTGTACGGGTGGCCGGCGGCGGTGTATGCCAGGCTCCGGAATCTGGGCCGGCTGGGTCTCGAGGTCGACGAGGCCGCGGACCTGCTCTGGGAGACGCCGGGAGGGTGCAGCGTCTCGGTGACCCTCGATTACCTCTCGCGGCCTTCGCGGCGGCGGATGCGGGCGGCGGGCGAGCGAGGCTCGCTGGAGTGGGATTTCATGGAAGGGACCGTGACCCTCGTCCAGGGCGATGACCCTCCGCAGGTCATCCGGTCGTCGCAGCGCTTCGAAGACTTGTTTCTTGTCCAGGACCGGGCGTTTGTCCGGGCGTGCGACGGGTACAGCGATCCCCGTCTGGCCACGGGCGACGACGGGGTGCGGGCCCTGGCCGTGTGCGACGCCGCCCGCCGCGCGTCCGAAAGCCGCCGCGAGACCGAGGTACGGTATCCGTGAGCGCGGGCGCCGGCCTGCTGGCCGTCATCCCTGCCCGCGGCGGGTCCAAGGGGCTGCCCGGGAAGAACATCCGGCCGCTGGCGGGGCTGCCCCTCAT
>JACQTN010000596.1 GCA_016210785.1 Armatimonadota bacterium | reverse complement strand
GGTGGGGGAGACGCGCGACTTCAACCAGATCGACTTCGTGGCCTCGGAACGCCCCACCGACAAGGTCCACGTGCATGCGGTGGCGGCGCGCATCCGCAACAGGATCGAGAGCAGCGGGCGTGAGGTCTTCTTCACGCTGATCCTGGAGCCCGGCAAGCACTGGGCCGACAACTCCATGCAGGCCATGATCATCATGCTGGGCGTGCTGGGGGCGCTATCGCTCCTGCTGTCCGGCTTCCTCGTCGTCAACACCATCACCGCGCTGCTCACCCAGCAGGTGCGGCAGGTAGGGATCATGAAGGCCATCGGCGCGCGGGCCGATCAGGTGGCCGGGCTGTACCTGACCACGGTGGCCATCTTCGGCGCGCTGGCGCTGGTGGTGGCGGTGCCGCTGGGGGCGCTCGCGGCGCGCGCCATGGCCACGTACGTCGGCGGTCTCCTCAACTTCGAGATTGCCCTCTACCAGGTTTCGCTCCGGGTCCTGGCGCTGGAGGTGACCGCCGGCCTGATCGTCCCGGTGGCGGCCGCGCTGTACCCGATCATCGCGGGCACGCGCATCACCGTGCGGGAAGCGATCAGCACCTACGGCTTGGGCGCGGGCGGCGGGCAGAGCCGGCTCGACCGCTTCGCCGGGCGCGTGCGCGGGCTGACGCGCCCCCTGCTCCTCTCGCTGCGCAACACGTTCCGTCGCCGGGGACGGCTCGCGCTCACGCTGACGACCCTTACCCTGGCCGGCGCCATCTTCATCGGGATCACCAGCGTGCAGCGGTCGCTGATGGGGTTCATGGAGACACTCTTCCGGTACTGGAACTACGACGTGCAGGTGGAGTTTCAACGCTCCTACCGCGTCGAGCAGTTGCAGCACCAGGCCCGGAGCGTGCCCGGCGTCGCGCGGGTGGAGAGCTGGGGCTTCCGGTCGTCGCAGCGCGTGCGGCCGGACGGCACCGAGAGCGAGAGTATCTTCCTGGTCACCCTCCCCGCGGCCACGGGCATGCTGCAGCCGATCCTGCTGGGAGGCCGCTGGCTCGTGCCCGGCGACGAGAACGCGCTGGTGGTCAACACCGACCTGACCAAGAAAGAGCCCGACGTGAGGGTGGGCGACGAGATCGTCCTCAAGATCGGGACGCGCAAGAGCACCTGGCGCGTGGTCGGCCTGGTGCAGGGCATCCTCGCCGGGCCGCTCGCGTACGCCAACTATCCGTACGCGTCCCGCGTGATCCACGCCTACGGGCGAGCGGACCGGGTGCAGGTGGTGACGGACCGGCACGACGGCGCCTACACGGCCCGGGTCGCCCGGGCGATCGAGACCCAATTCCGGCGCGCGGGCCTGCGCCTGACCTCCAACCAGACCACCGCCGAGTTGCGCAAGATGGTCGCCGCCCAGTTCAACGTCATCATCGTCTTCCTGATGATCATGGCGGTGCTGCTGGCGGTGGTGGGCGGCCTGGGGCTGGCCGGGACCATGAGCATCAACGTGCTGGAGCGCACCCGCGAGATCGGCGTGATGCGGGCCATCGGCGCCTCCGACCGCGCGGTGGTGCAGATCGTGCTGGTGGAGGGCGTGCTGATCGGCGTGCTGAGCTGGATGGCGGGCGCGGTCCTGGCGTACCCGCTGGGCCTGGGGCTCAGCAACGCGGTGGGACAGGCGTTCCTGAACGCGACGCCGGCATATCGCTACTCCCTGCCCGGCGCGGCGCTCTGGCTGGCGCTGGTGATCGTGCTGGCGGCGGTGGCGAGCTTCCTGCCGGCGTGGAACGCGTCCCGGCTGACGATCCGCGATGTCCTGGCGTATGAGTGAGGAAGCGCCGTGCCTGCATGCGCAACAAGGCATTGCGGGGGAGAGGCTCGTCCACACCCGGCTTCGCTCCGGGCGGCCTCGCGGACCCATCTATGGCTCGCTGCTTGTCGTCTGCTTCTCTCTACAAGGAGTTCGTTGGTTGGGCACCACCCACGCAGCTTCTGAGCGTTGCGATGCCAAACTCGCCCTGCGGGCTCAGACATGGCATCGCTCGTCTCTGGCTTGCCAAGATGGGTGCCCCGCTCAGCCGCAGTCGCTCCGCCGGGACGTGGACTTCGCCTCTAAGCAGCACGCAACGCGGGCTTTGCGAGGATAACGCTATTGCACGTTGGGCGCACGTAGAGCAAGACGGAGGCCGATATTGAGAAAGATCTACGCCAGTGCCGCCGTGCTGCTGATCGCCGCGGGAGTCTACCTGGCGGCGGGACGCCTGAGGTCGTCGTCCGGGCCGCCGGGATCGGGCACGCAGACGCTCCCCGCCACAAAGGCCGGTGAGCAGTGGTGGCGGAGGCGAAGGCCGTCCCGGTGCGGGGCGTCACGCTCGGCTTCCCCGCGGGCGGCACGGTGGCAGAGGTGCTCGTCAAAGAAGGCGACCGCGTGAAGGCGGGCCAGGTGCTGGCCCGGCGGGAGGCCGCGCGCCAGGCCGCGGCGTCCGCGGCCCAGGCGGAGGCGGCGCTACGCCGCGCCCAGGCGCATCTGGCGGAGCTGCGCGCCGGGGCGCGGCCGCAGGAGATCGAGGCGGCGCGCGCGGCGCTGGAGGCGGCGCAGGCGCGGTACAACCAGGTGGTGGCCGGCGCGCGCGAGCAGGAGCGAGCGCAGGCCCAGGCTCAGGTCGAGCAGGCGGAGAAGTCCGCGGAGGGGGCACGGCAGCGCATCGTGCAGGCGGAGGCGGCGCTGCGGCTGGCGGAGGACGACCTCAAGCGCGCGGAGCAGTTGTTTGCCCAGGGCGCCATCCCCCAGCAGACCGTGGATCAGGCCCGCTCGCGCGTGACCACGGCGCGCGCTGACCTGGACGTGGCACGGGCCGAGCACGCCGCGGCCGCGGCGCGGGTCGCGTCGGCGCGGCAGCAGTTGAGCCTGGTCCAGGCCGGCCCCCGCGCGGAGGAGGTGGACGCGGCGCGCGCGGAGGTCCGGCGCGCCAGGGCACAACTCGATCTGCTCACAGCCGGGACGCGGCCGGAGGTGCTGGCCGCGGCGCGGGCAGAGGTGGCCTCGGCCACCGCGGCGTTGAAGCAAGCGACGGTGGCGCTGGATCAGGCGGAGATGCGCGCGCCGCTGGACGGCACGGTGGCCTGGGTCGGGCCGAAGGTGGGCGAGTACGTGGCGCCGGGGGCTCCCGTCCTGCGAGTGGGCGACCTCTCCACCTGGCAGATCGAGACCACCGACCTGACCGACCTGAGCGTCGCGAGCATCCGGGTGGGCAGCCGCGCCAGGGTGAAGTTCGACGGCATCCCCGGCGTGGAGCTGGCCGGAACCGTCACGCAGATCAACAGGTTCGGGGAGAACCGGCAGGGCGACATCGTCTACACGGTCACCATCACCCTCGACCGCCAGGACCAGCGCCTGCGCTGGAACATGACCGCCACGGTCACCATCGACACCCGATAACTGCGGAGGCGGCCATGTGCTCCCGTGCGGGCGCCGGACGTGGGCACATCACCGTCTCGCCGCGGACGCGCACCCTCACGAGGACGCGGCGCGCGCGGCCTGGGGTTGTCGCTTCGGCAGAACCAGGTCGAGCACGTTCGCCCAGCCCAGGGTGCCGATCAGGTTGGCCAGGAAGAGGACCAGGGCCAGGCCCATCAACAGCGCGCCGGCCATGGCGGCAACCATGTAGGGCTGGTACAGCGCGGTCTCGTACAGCGTCCTCCGCAGCATCCCGCGGGTTCCGGCCATGCCCATGGCGTAGCTCATCACCAGCGCCCCTGCCAGCCACAGCCAGAAGTGGTAGTCCGCCAGACGCCGGCTGCGGATCTCCAGGCCGGTCATCAGGGGGATGAGCGCGTACACCGCGGCGAAGAGCAGCATGCTCAACCCGACCAGCAGCATGGTGTGGGCGTGGATCCCGATCACCCACTGGGTGTTGTGCAGCACCACGTTGAGGCCCACGTTGGCCTGGGTGAGCCCGGCCATCCCGCCGATGATGAACCCGAACATCGACCCCAGGAGGAACTTGAGCGGCGTGCTCAACATCACCGGGCGGGCCAGCCAGATGGTCATCAGCACCGAGAACATGGTCAGGCCCATGGTGACGAACTCGCCCCACGTGACCAGTTGCCCGGACAGCAGCCGCAGGCCGAAGGGTTGCGGCCGGTCGCCCAGCAGGTGATGGCTCCACACGAACAGCGAGACCAGCAGGTCGGCCAGGATCACCGTGCGGACCACGGACTCGCCGTACAGCCGGCGGTTCACCAGCAGCGGTACCAGCAGGTACCAGACCCCCGCGGTGTACATGAGGACG
>JACQTN010000605.1 GCA_016210785.1 Armatimonadota bacterium | reverse complement strand
CCGCCGCCGACGCCGCCCGCGGATCCTTGTCCACCACCTTGCACAGCAGCGACGCCAGCCGCATCTCCGAGATGATGTCCACCGGCCAGATGTCCGTGCCGATGGTCATGGTCACGCCCGCGTCCAGGTACTGCTGGAAGGACTCCAGCGCCACGCCCTGGCGCGCAAAGGGCCGCGGAGAATGGGCCACCGCGGCACCCGAGGCCGCGATCAGGCTCAGATCGCCTTCCTTGACGCCGCCGACGCTGCTGTGCCCCCGGATGAAGACGCAGTGCCCCAACAGCACCTCCGGCCCCAGGAACCCGATGTCCGCCAGCAGCTCGATGGGCGTCAGGCCGGTGCGTTCTCGCACCACCTCCACCTCGCCCACCGACTGGGCGGCGTGAATCTGGATGCCGACGCCCAGCGCCTTGGCCGCCCGCTTGGTCTCCCGCAGCAGGTCGGGAGTGCAGTTATCCACGGCGTGGGGGTAGAGCATCCCCTGCACCCGCCCGCCGTGGGCGCCGTGGAATCCCTCGATGAAGCGCACCGCCTGCTGGAGTCCACCGAAGCCCTGCCGCTCGGTCATGAAGTAGCCGCGCTGCCCCGACTCGTCGGTGTGCACGCGGTAGGAGCGGTAGCCGGGCGAGAGGTAGGCCCGCGCGCCCAGCCGGCCCACCGTGTCCGCGAAGATCTCGATGTCACCGGGAGGGTTGCCCAGCCACCACAACGTGCCCGAGCCCACCACGTCCAGCAGCGTGGTGGTGCCGGCCTTCAGCAACTGCACCAGGCCGAACTCCCCGCTGATCCGCTGCTCCTCCTCCGTGAGCGACCGCTCGGGCGGGCCGGAGACGTAGCGGCGGGACGGCGAGATCCAGCGGCCCGGGCCCCGCCGGTCCACGTCCAGCAGCGCGGTCATCACCTCCACGCCCACGTGCACGTGGGTGTTGACGAAACCGGGCGCCACCAGCGTCCCGCGCGCATCGATGCGCCGGTCCACCGGCCCTTCATAGGAAGGCCCCACGGCGACGATGGTGGTGCCTTCAAAGACCACGACGCCGTCCCTGAGGAGGCGGTGCCCCCGCCCGTCGAAAGCGACGACGTCGCCGCCCTGGATCAGTGTGCGCATGCGCTCCCACCAGAAGGATTCAAATTGCAGGCCGTAGAAATGCCGTATCCGTTGAAGTTCGAGACCGCGCGGGGGAACTCCTTGTAAACGCCCCGCGTCTCATCCAGGCAGGGAGGGTTCTCGTGGTCCACATCGGCATCATCGGCGCAGGGGTGGCAGGCCGCCAGCACGTCGACGCGTACGCGAAGATCCCCGAGGCCAGGATCACCGTGGTGTGCGCCATCGACCCCGCCCGCGGCGAGCCCCTGGCGGCGCAGGTGGGCGCGCGGTACACGGCGGACGTCAGCGACGCCGTGGGCCCGGACGTGGACGCGGTGGTGATCTCCCTGCCCCACCGCGACCTGGCCGGCGCCGCCCTGGCCGCGACACGCGCCCGCAAGCACCTCCTCCAGGAGAAACCCAAGGCCACCACCCAGGCCGACGCCGACGCGGACCTGCGCGCATGCGGGCAGGCCGGCGTGAAGCTCATGCTGGGGTTCGTGCACCGCTTCCGCGTGGAGTTGAAGGCGGCGCACGCGCTGATCGCCGACGGCGCCATCGGCACCCCCACCCTCCTCATCGAGCGCTCACGGTCTGCGATGCGGGCGGGAACGCCCGGCTGGATCTGGCGGCGCGAGGTGGCGGGCGGCGGAGCGCTGCTCTACAACGGCGTGCACGGGCTGGACCGCATGCGCTGGCTACTCTCTAGCGACGTCGAGGAAGCGTACGCCCGCGTCCACCACACGTTCCCCGGGGCGGACGTGGAGAACCTGATCGCCGCGTGCCTCACCTTCGCCTCTGGCGCCACGGCCGTGATGGCCCTCACCTACGTTCACTTCCCGGAGGACCGCGTCTGGGACACGGAGGTGTACGGGACGGAGGGCGTCATCCGGATCCGCACCGGCGCAGAGATGGTCTGCTCCGGCACCCGCATCCGGTGCCACCAGAAGGTGGAGCAGGACGACCGCTTCCTGGGCGAAGCCGCGGAGTTCGTGCGGGCCATCGCGGAGGACCGGCCGCCCTCGGTCACCGGGGAAGATGGGCGGGCTGCCCTGGCGGCGGCCCTGGCCATCTACCACTCCATGGAAGAAGGCCGTCCCATCCGCCTCGAGACTCTGGCCCCCTGAGCATGCCATCGACGGTCCGGGTTGCCATCATCGGCGCTGGCCTGGCAGGCCGCCAGCACGCGGAGGCGTATGCGACACTCCCGTCCACCCGGATCACCGTGGTCTGCGATGTGGACCGCGCGCGCGGGGAGCCGCTGGCGACCCAGATGGGCGCGCGCTACGCCGCCGGGGTGGACGAGGCGCTCGGCGCGGACGTGGACGCGGTGGTCATCGCCCTCCCCCACCGCGACCTGGAGGAAGCCGCCCTGGCCGCGGCGCAGGCCCGCAAGCACATCCTCCTGGAGAAACCCATGGCCGCCGCGCTGGCCGGGGCGGACGCGATCCTGCGCGCCTGCCGGCAGGCGGGCGTGAACCTCATGGTGGGGTTCGTCCACCGCTTTCGCGTGGAACTGCGGGCCGCGCGCGCGCTGATCGCGGCGGGAGCTATCGGCCGACCGGTGATGATCGTAGACCGCTCCCGCTCCGCCATGCGGGGCGACCACCCGGGGTGGATCTGGCGCCGCGACGTGGCGGGAGGCGGCAACCTTCTGTATACGGGGATTCACGGGCTCGACCGCATGCGCTGGCTGCTGGGCGCCGAGTTCGAGACGGCCTACGCCCGCACCCACCAGACCTTCCCCGGCGCAGACGTGGAGAACATGGTCGCCGCCTGCCTGACCTTCGCCTCCGGCGCCACCGGCATCATGGCGCTGACGCGCGTTCACTTCCCCGAACAGCACGCGTGGGACACGGAGGTGTACGGCACGGACGGGTCGATCCGCATTCGCACAGGCGTGGAGATGGTGTGCGCCGGCACTCGCATCGCCTCCCGGCAGCGGGTGGAACAGGATGACCGGTTTCTGGCCGAGGCGGGGGAGTTCGTCCAGGCCATCCTCGAAGACAGGCCGCCCGCGGTCACGGGTGAGGACGGCCGCGCGGCACTGGCGGCGGCGATGGCGATCTACCGGTCGGCGGCGGAGGGGAAGCCCGTGCGCCTGGAACCGGCGGCGCCCTGACGCGCGGCATCCTCACCGACCGCTCATCTCACCGAAGCGGAGGTCGGAAGCATGGTAACCGGGATCAAGCACATGGCCATCGCGGTGGCCGACGTGGAGGCAAGCCTGCGCGCCTTCCAGCGGCTGCTGGGCGTGGAGAGCAACATCCAGATCCGCGAGCTGGCCACAGCGAAGACAAGGGAGGCCCACTTCAAGATCGGGGGCGTCGAGTTCCAGCTCTGCCAGTCCGTGGTGCCCGACGGGCGGTTCGCGGTGCACATCCGCGAGCACGGCGAGGGCCTGCATCACATCTGCTATAGCGTGCCCGACGCTGAGATCGCGCTGGCCGCCTCGCTGGCCGCGGGCGCGGAACTGAAGGAGTGCGCGGCGTGCAAGGTGAAGGGTGCACACCGGCACTCGGAGGGATACGTGGCCTTCCTCACGGACAAGGTGGCCGGCATCGAGATCGAGTTCATGCAGGTGTACAAACCCGGGGAAGGCCCTGCCACCGACATGCGCGACCGGTGAGCGCGACGGCGCGCCCGAGACGAGGGAGCCGCTGAGATGGCCAGCGCCGAGGCGGTCAAGGCACGCGTCCGGCAGGAGATCGACCGGCGGCAGGAAGAGTTCATCGACCTGTGCTGCCGGATCGTCCGCTTCAACACCGAGAATCCTCCCGGGGACAACACGGGCGAGATCGCGCGATTCGTGGCCGACCTGCTGCGCCGGCGCGGAGTGGCCTACACCATGGTGGAGCCCCAGCCGGGGATGGTCAGCCTGACCGCCACCCTGCCCGGCCGGGCCCGCTCCCCCCATCTGGTGTTCAACGGACACTTCGACGTCTTCCCCGCCGACGATCCGTCGTTGTGGGACTTCCCACCGTTCTGCGGAGAGGTGCGCGACGGGAAGATCCTCGGGCGCGGCGTGGCCGACATGAAGGCGGGCACCACCGCCTCTCTGGCGGCCTTGCTCACCATCGCCGACCTGGGCCTGGACCTGCCCGGCAGACTGACGCTGACCCTGGTCGCCGACGAGGAGACCGGTGGGCGCTGGGGGACGGAGTGGCTGCTCTCCCACGATCCCGACCTGGCCGGAGAGGGCTGCCTGATCGGCGAGCCGTGCGGGCCCGACGCGGTGCGGGTGGGCGAGAAGGGCATCTGCTGGATGCGCCTGGTGGCCCGCGGCGAGTCCTTCCACGCTTCCTTCTCCACCGGCGAGAACAGCATCACGCGCCTGGCCGCCGCGCTGGAGATCATCAAAAGCGTCACCAGGGAGCGCGGCACGATCCCGGACGAGATGCGTGAGGTGATCGAGGCCGCCAAGCGCCAGGATCTCACCCGGCATCTGGCCGGCAAGGGTCACCTGCTGGAGCAGCCGTCCCTGAACGTGGGAATGATCCGCGGGGGGATCAAGATCAACATCGTCCCGCGCACCAGCGAAGCGGAGGTGGACGTCCGCCTGCCGCTGGGGATGCACCCGGAGCGGACCCTCGCCCTGCTGCAGCAGCGCCTGGCCGCAGCGGGCTTTGAAGACCTCTCCCTGTCGCTCATGATGAGCAGCGTGCCTAACTACACCTCCCCCAACTCCGCCCTGGCGCAGATGGCGCGGCGCAACGCGACCGCGGTGCGCGGCGAAACGCCCACCTTCACCATGACCACCGCGGCCACCGACGGCCGGTTTTACCGGGCCCGGGGCGTGCCCACGGTGATCTACGGCCCCCGCCCCCTCAATATCGCGGGGCTCAACGAGTTCGTCCCCGTGGAGGAGTTCCTGACCGTCCTGAAGGTGCATGCGGCGACCGCCGTGGACTTCCTGTGGCAGGCCCAGTGATCGCGTTTTCCCCGGCCGCGATTGTGATCTCGTGAGGAGGGAGGACCCATGAGCACGCTGATTAAGTGCGGCATGCTGATCGACGGGACCGGGGCCAGGCCGGTCCAGGGGGGCGCCATCCTGGTGGACGGCACCAGCATCGCCATGGCCGGCCCCGCGGACAGGGTCACGGCCCCCGCGGGTGTAGTGGTATGCGATCTCTCGGCGTACACGGTGATGCCCGGGATGATCGACTGCCACGACCACCTGCAGTTCGACGCCGGCGACGAGGAGGCCATGTCGCGCGAGCCCCTGGCCTGGCTCACCGCCCGCGCCGCGAAGAACGCCCGGCAGATTCTGCGCGCCGGGATCACCACGGTGCGCGATGTGGGAGCCAAGGGATTCGGCGATGTGGAGATCAAGAAGGCCATCGAGGCGGGGCTGATTCCCGGCCCGCGCCTGCTGGTCTCCGGCCACTTCGTCGTGCGCACGGGCGGGCATGCCTGGTACCTGGGCGAGCAGGCGGATGGGCCGGACGCGATCCGGGCGGCGATCCGCCGGCAGATCCGGGGCGGGGCCGACCTGGTGAAGTTCATGATCACCGGCGGCATCGCCACCAAGGGCATGGACCCGGTGGGCGCGACCTACACGCGCGAGGAGATCTGGGCCGCCGTGGATGAGGCGCACCGCGAGGGGAAAAAGGCCGCGGCCCACGGGTACGGCGGGCCCGCGGTGATGCACGCGGTGGAGGCCGGATTGGACTCCCTGGAACACGGCGCGATGTGCTCGGAGGCCGAACTGGAAGCCATGGCCAGCAAGGGGACCTCTCTCGTCTGCACCTGCGGTGTGATGGAGCACGTGGTGGCCACGCCCGGCATCCCCGAGTTCTTCCGGGAGAAGGGCAAACTGGTGCTGGCGCGGTACATTGACACCCTGAGCAAGGCGCGCAGGATCGGCGTGAAGGTGGCAGTGGGGGGCGACACCTACCACGCCGACCCCGGCGTGGAGATGGCCGCGCTGGTGAAGGCGGGCTTCACGCCCATGGAGGCCGTCCAGGCCGTCACGCGCAACGGCGCCGACCTGTGCGGCGTGCTGGACCAGGCGGGTACCATCGAGGCCGGCAAGCGGGCGGACATCATCGCCGTGGAGGGCAACCCGCTGGACGACGTGCGCGCCGTGCGCAACGTCCGGTGGGTGATGCAGGACGGCGTGGTGCGGCGGCGCCTCGACGGTGGCCTGGAGGACCCCGGTCCGCTATCCCGGCTGTAGTGCCTTGCGCAGGACCGGCTTGGCCGGTCCGAGCGACACCAGCGTGGCGCAATACGCACAGTCACGGGGAGGGGGAGGTATCGGAAGGGGGAGGGAAAAGCCCTCCCCCTCCGAGAACGACCCCGGTCCGCTATCCCGCCTGTAGGCGGCTGCTGTCGACTCACGGTGCGCTGACAATCAGGAAGGATCGCAGACCCAGGAGGGGAGGCTGGAGACGATGGCGCGGTGGAGACAGGGACTCACCTGTGCGGTGACGCTGGCCCTGGCCGTGGCGCTGGGAATGTGGGCCGCTCCGACGAGCGGCCAGCCCGCGGGGGAGCTGGTGGTCGCCGAGGCGGTCACCCAGGAGACGCTGGACGGCCAGCGGAGCACGGTGCAGACCACGTTGAACGTCACGTTCCTGATCAATGAACCCCTGGTGTGGCTGGACTATTCCGACCGGCAGATCAAGCCGCTGCTGGCCACCAGCTACAGCCTGGTCAACAACACCACCTGGGAGTTCAAGGTCCGCCGGGGGGTGAAGTTCACCAACGGGGAAGAGATGGACGCCTCGACGGTGAAGTTCTCCCTGGACCGGATCCGGCGGCCGGAGCTGCGCACCCCGCTGGCCATCTACGCGCGGGTATTCAGGGACATCCAGGTCGTAGACAAGTACACGGTCAGAGTCCTCACCACCATCCCCGCGCCCGTCCTGCCCCTGTACCTGACGCGCGTCGGCATGGTGCCTCCCCGATACCTCCAGGAGCGGGGCGACGACGAGTTCGCCCGCAACCCCATCGGAACAGGGCCGTACAGGCTGGAGCGGTGGGTGCGCGGAGAGCGGGTCATCCTGACGGTCAACGACAGCTACTGGGATCGACGGCCAACCGCCTCACGCGTGGTCTGGCGCTACATCCCGGAGAACTCCACCCGCACGGCGGCGCTGGGGTCGGGAGAGGTCCACGTCGCCGCCACCGTTCCCTACAATGAAGTCCCCAACCTGAGGCAGCGGGGCTTCACCATCACGCCGGTGGACACCACCCGGACCATGTTCGTGCAGTTCCAGCTCACCAAGGACGGTCCGGTCAAGAACAAGAAGCTGCGCCAGGCCCTCAACTACGCCACGGACAAGGACGGGATCATCAAGACCGTCCTGGACGGCTACGGCAAGAGGCTGGACGGCCAGGTGCTGAGCAAGGACTACTACGGGTACCACGACGGGCTCAAGGCATATCCGTACGACCCCAACAGGGCGAAGCAGCTTCTGGCCGAGGCGGGGTACGGCAGCGGGCTCACCCTGAACTTCACGGGACCGCCCGAGCGGTACGTGCGCGGCAAAGAAATCATGCAGGTGCTCGCCGCCATGTTTGAGCGGGTGGGCGTGAAGACCAACCTGATCTACCTGGAGTTCGGCCGGTTTGTGGCGAGCACGCTCCTCCAGAAAGACTTCAAGGACATGACGTTCTGGGGCGCCGCCACCGTGCCCGACGCCGACGTCTACCTGGGCGCGGTGCTGGCCAAGGGCGCGGTGTACTCGATGAACGACAGCGACGCGTTCACCGAGGCCTACCAGCGGGCGGCGCGCACCATGGACCCGCAGCGCCGGCTGGAGCTGTACCGAAAGGCCGCCGAGATCGCCCACGACGAGGCGCCGGTCATCTTCCTGCACGCGCAGACCAACGTGTTCGGGGTCAGCCCGAAGGTGGTGGGCTTCAAGCCCGATGCCGACGAGGGTATCCGGGTGCACGGCGTACGCCTGCGCTAGCCAGGGAAGGTTGGGTGGAATGGCTTTACGCCATTCCACCCTCCACCATGTTTCCGGACGGGGGCGACTCTTTGTCGGCACGTGTTACGTTCTTCCGGGGCGCACCGTGTTACCGCGCTTGCCGAACTCACAGCGCCCCATGACCGGTACGTTCGACATTGTGCCAGGCGTTCTGTTCTACAGCGCGGCACGTTCAACGTCTGTGCAAGGTGCGCCACTCTACCGCGCTCGCCGGCACGTTCAACGTGCCTGCAAGGTGCACAATTCTACCGCGCTCGCCGGACTTACGGCGCCCACGGCGCACCGACATCGCGGCGCACCCGCGATAGTGGGGCCCCCAACATACTCATGATGCTCGGACTGACCCACCTGAAATCTCTCTGGAGTGCCCCTGCAAGGGCAGATTGAAGCCCTTCAGAGATTTCAGGCGGGTCACAGGCACAGCCGGTCCTGCGCATGAAGGAAGCGTGAATTTCTGCGATGCGCTCCTACACGCATCCGGGAACATCGCAAGACGCGCTGAGGGGGGAGGGTCGCCTGTCCTGCGCGTGTCGAAGGCACCCCTCCTCCTCCGCGTAAGGAGGCCTGACATGGGCAAGGTGATGCTCGGCGAGATGACCTGGAAAGAAGTCGCAGAGGCGATCGAAGGCGGCGCCCGCGTGGTGGTGATCCCGGTGGGCGCGACGGAGCAGCACGGACCCCACCTCCCCCTCCTCACGGACACGCTGATGGTGGAGTCGGCGGCCCGAATGGCGGCGGAGCGCGCGGGCGGCGTGCTGGTGGCGCCGGTCATCCCTTACGGCACCTCCGACAACCACATCGACTTCCCGGGAACGGCGTCGCTGCGCCTCGACACCCTTCGGAACCTGTTGGTGGACGTGGGGCGCACCCTGGCCGGCCACGGGTTCGACGTCATCGTGCTCCTCAACGGGCACGGCGGCAACACCGCGGCCATCGCCGCCGCCGCCCACGAGCTGCGCCAGGTGACGAACAAGGTCATCGCCGCGGTCCCCTGGTACGCCTATATAAAGGAAAGCCACCGCGTGATGGAGAGCAAGATCAGCTGGCACGCGGACGAGTTTGAGACCTCGCTGATGCTCTGCATGCACCCGGAGCGCGTGCAGATGGACCGGGCCGTCAACGAGATGCCGCGGCCGTTCCCCCTCTTTGAGTTCACCCACGAGGCGCTGCTGTCGGCCCGGGTGGACCTGGGCCTGCCGCGGACCAGGGCCGTGGTGGACTCGGGCACTTTCGGCGAGGCCAGGCTGGCCACCGCCGAGAAGGGCCGGGCGTGCGTGGAAGAGGCGATCGCGGGGCTCGCCGGCGTGCTCAAGGAACTGCACGGCAAAGGCGCGGAGATCGCCAAGCGGTATACGCCCGACTGATCCATGGGCCGGTACCTGCTGGAGCGCATCGCCTACTCCGGCCTGGTGGTGCTGGGCGTCGTGATCGTCGTCTTCGCCATCATGCGGCTCACCGGCGATCCGACCCCCCTCCTCCTTCCCATCGGCTTCACGCAGGAGGATCTCCAGCGCGTGCGCCGGGAGATGGAGCTGGACCAGCCGCTCCACGCGCAGTTGCGCAGTTACATGACGAAGGTGATGCGGGGGAACTTCGGGAAGTCGCTCCGCCACCACGACAGCGCCATGGCGCTGGTAATCGAGCGGATGCCGGCGACGCTGTGGCTCACCGCGGCGGCCATGGCGGTGACGGTGCTGGTGGCCCTGCCGCTGGGCATCGTGGCCGCCCTCCGCCGCGACTCCCTGGTGGACGTGGCCGCCAGCGCGGTGGCGCTCACGGGCCAGTCCATGCCCACCTTCTGGCTCGGCATCATCTTCATCCTCATCTTCGGCCTCAAGCTCGGGTGGCTGCCCACCTCCGGCAGCGGGTCGGTGCGGCACCTGGTGTTGCCCAGCATCGCGCTGGGCGCGTTCTCCGCGGGGCTGACCACGCGCCTGGTGCGCAGCAGCCTTCTGGAGGTCCTCTCCCAGCAGTACGTGCGCACCGCCCGCAGCAAGGGTCTGGCCGAGCGCCTGGTGATCCTCAAGCACGCCCTGCGCAACGCGGCCATCCCGGTGGTCACCGTCGTGGGGCTGCAACTGGGCACGCTGTTGGGAGGGGCCATCGTCACGGAGACAGTCTTCGGTTATCCGGGCATGGCCCGCCTGGCCGTGGAGGCCGTCTTCTACCGGGACTTCCCGGTAGTGCAGGCCTTCGTGGTGATCACGGCCATCATCATGGTCACCATCAATCTGGTGGTGGATCTCTGCTACGTGGTCCTCGATCCGCGGATCACCTACGCGTAACCACGCCATGTGGACGCCTTCGCGGTCTGCCCGCGATCCTGCCCCGCGACCCCGCGCCGATCCCGCGGAGACCCCGGTCGTGGCCGGGCGCGCCATGCAGGCGGAGGAGGCGCGCATCTTCGGGCCGGGCGTCGAGCACCGCGCACGGCGCCGGCTGCGCAGTTTCCGCCGTTCCTGGAAGGCGCTCATCGGCGGCACCATCCTGCTGGTGGTGGTGCTGGCGGCGACCCTGGCGCCCTACGTCTCCCCCTACAACCCTCTGGACCAGCGCATCCTGGACCGCCTCAAGCCGCCCGCCTTTGCCGGGGGCACCCGCGCGTACCCGCTCGGAACCGATCCCATCGGCAGGGATGTGCTCTCCCGCATCATCCACGGCAGCCGCGTCTCGCTGGCGGTGGGGCTCAGCGCCGTCCTCATCGGCGGCTCCCTGGGCCTGACCCTGGGGCTGCTCTCGGGCTATTACGGCGCCAGGCTGGACATGGTCATCATGCGCATCGCCGACCTCCAGCTGGCGATCCCCTTCCTGGTGCTGGCGATCGCCATCATCACCGTGCTGCAGCCGGGCCTGCTGAGCATCGTGCTGGTGCTGGGCCTGTCGAGCTGGGTGACCTATGCGCGGGTGGCCCGCGGCCAGGTGCTCTCGGTGCGCGGGCGCGACTTCGTGGAGGCGTCGCGGGCGATGGGCGGCTCGGAGTGGCGGGTGATGCTGCGCCACGTGCTGCCCAACATCATCGCGCCCGTCATCGTGGTGGCCACGCTGGAGGTGGGACGCATGATCCTGGCGGAAGCGGCCCTCTCCTTTCTCGGGCTGGGCATCCAGCCGCCCGCGCCCACCTGGGGCGGCATCACCGCGGACGGCCGCGACTACCTGGGAACCGCCTGGTGGATCAGCACGCTGCCCGGGATCGCCATCCTGCTCACCGTCATGGCCATCAACTTCGTGGGGGACTGGCTGCGCGATGTGCTTGATCCTACGGTGATCTTGTGAGCGCCTGGGGACGAGACGCTTGAGCGCCACCTACGACTGCATCGTCATCGGCCTGGGCGGCATGGGCAGCGCCGCCGCCTGCCATCTGGCCCGGCGGGGCCGCCGGGTCCTCGGGCTGGACCGTTTCCCGCCGGCCCACGACCGCGGCTCCTCCCACGGCCGCTCGCGCATCATTCGGGAGGCGTACTGGGAGCATCCCGCCTACGTCCCGCTGGTGCGGCGCGCGTACGAGCGCTGGGAAGAGCT
>JACQTN010000059.1 GCA_016210785.1 Armatimonadota bacterium | reverse complement strand
ACGGTGGACTTCTCTGGTTCTCTCGGGCCCGGACGCCGCCGGAGATGGCTCCCCTGCCGTGCCGCTGTACCAACCGAGGGCCAGGCTGTCGGCCCGCGGGTCGGCGCCGCCGGCGAGCACGCCCGCGGCAGGAAGGGGGCGGCGGGGGCGGCGGCCGAAGTGCACGGGGCCGGGCGCAATCGCCCGGCCCCGCACCACCGGCCGCGCCGGCGGCGCCGGCGCTCCTCCCCCCGGTCAGGACGCGGCCTTCACGGCCTTCTCCACGTCGTCATACGGCGGCTCGTTCCGCGGCACATCCGCCACCCACTTCCACCGCACGACCCCATCCTTGTCCAGCACGAAGACGGCCCGCTGGGAGACCTCCTTCATCCCGGCCACGAACTCGGGGAGCACCACCCCGTAGGCGCGGATGGCCTCCCTGTTGAAGTCGCTCATCAACGGGAAGTTCAGGGAGTACTGCTCCGCGAACATCTTCAGCGCGAACGGCGAGTCCACACTGATCCCCACCACCTGGACGTTGACGGCGTTGAAGCGCGCCATGCTGTCCCGGAACGTGCACATCTCCTTGTCGCACACGCCCGTCCACGCGCCGGGGAAAAAGGCCAGCACGGCCGGCTTCCCCCTCAATGAAGATAGCTTGACCGCCTGGCGGTCCGCGTTGATGACCGTGGCATCCGGCGCCGGCTTTCCCACCTCCGCAGCCATCTCGACCACCTCCCGAGTCCGCGAGTCAACCGCGGGACGATTATAGCACGCGAGGCCACCCCGGCGGCGGTGCCGCTCCCGGGCGCGGCAGGCGCGGTGGACGCCGTGGGGACACCCGGCCCTCCGGCGAACTGCGGCACCGGTCCCCGCGGCGCGCCGACGGCCGCCATCCGCACGGAGGAGCGGGCGCACCGTGCAGGGAATTGTGGAACCGCATCACACGTGCGGCGCCGCGCGGCGCCGGCACCCTGAGGTCGTCCCGGTGATCAGAGCCATCTCGTACGCGGCCGGGCGGATCGACGACGTGCCGCCGGAAGCGCTGGCGCGCCACCTCACAGAGGCGCGGGCGGCTCTGTGGGTGGACGTGGAGGATCCCTCGCCGGAAGATCTCGGCGCGCTCGCCCGCATCTTCAACTTCCACCCGCTGACGCTGGAGGACGTGCAGAACCAGCGGCAGCGTCCAAAGATCGAGGAGTACGATGGGTACTTCTTCATCGTGGTGAACGCGGTGGACATCGCGGAAGGCCGGCGCCGGCCGGAGTTCCGGCAGGTGGCGGTGTACTTCGGTCCGGCGTACGTGGTCACCGTCCACCGCGGCGCGGAGGCCAACGTGGAGGAGACCCGCCAGCGGCTGGCCAGGGCGCCGGTGCGCCTCCGGGAGCAGGCCGACTACCTGCTGTACACGGTGCTGGACTCGGTGGTGGACGACTACATGCCGGTGCTGGACCAGATCAGCGCACGGATCGACCGGCTGGAGGACGAGATCGTCCAGGGCACGCAGCGGCGCACCCTGAGCCACATCTTCGACCTCAAGCGCGCGCTGCTGCACCTGCGGCACGTGCTGGGGCCCCAGCGGGACGCGCTGGGCCACCTGACCCGCCGCGATCTGGAGGTCATCCGGCCCGAGGTGATGGTCTACCTCCGCGACGTGCACGACCACCTGCTGCGCACGGTGGAGATGGTGGACACCTACCGCGACCTGCTCGTCGGTGCCATGGACATCCACCTGTCCGCGGTGAGCAACCGGCTCAACGAGGTGATGCGGCGCCTCACGGTGGTCGCGGCCATCTTCGGAGCGCTGACGGTGATCACGGGCGTCTACGGGATGAACTTCGAACACATGCCGGGGCTGAGGCGGGCTGACGGGTTCTGGATCATGGCAGCCGTGATGGGCGCCGTCACCCTGTTGCTCGTCATGATCTTCCGCCGCCTCCGCTGGATCTGAGCGGCACGGGCACGCGCCAAAGGACGTGAGCATCCCATGACCGGCTACCCCTCCTTCGGGTTCGTGACACCCGAGAACATGAGCCTGCTCGTCGACCTCTACGAGCTGACCATGGCCGACAGCTACCTGCGGCACGGCATGAACCAGCGGGCCACCTTCGAGCTGTTCATCCGCGGCCTCCCGGAGCGTCGCAATTTCCTGGTGTGCGCGGGCGTGGAGAGCGCGCTGGCCTACCTGCAGGCGTTCCGGTTTCCGGAGGACACCATCGCCTACCTGCGCTCCCTGCAGCTCTTCAGCGACGGGTTCCTGGACTACCTGCGGGGGTTCCGCTTCACCGGGGAGGTGTGGGCGATCCCCGAGGGGGAGATCGTCTTCTCCCAGGAGCCGCTGCTGGAGATCGTGGCGCCGCGCATCGAGGCGCAGGTCGTGGAGACGTTCCTGCTCAACACCCTCAACTTCCAGGTGATGATCGCCAGCAAGGCGGCCCGCGTGGTGCTGGCCGCGGCGGGGCGGCAGGTGGTGGACTTCTCGCCACGGCGCGACCACGGCGTCGACGCGGCCCTCAAGGTGGCCCGTGCCTCCTTCATCGGCGGGTGCGTGGGCAGCTCCTGCGTGCTGGCGGGCAAGGAGTTCGGCATCCCCGTCTACGGGACCATGGCGCACTCCTACGTGATGTCCTTCCCCGATGAGCTGTCCGCCTACCGGGCCTTCGTCCAGGACTTCCCCCAGAACTCGGTCCTGCTCATCGACACCTACGACACCATCCAGGGGGCGCGGCACGCCGTGACCGTGGCCCGGGAGATGGCGGCGCGCGCCCAGCGCCTGCGCGGCGTCCGCATCGACAGCGGCGACCTGGTGGACCTCAGCCGGAAGGTGCGGGCCATCTTCCGGGAGGCGGACCTGGCGGACATCCGCATCTTCCTCAGCGGCGAGCTCAACGAGTACAAGGTGGCCGATCTGCTGGCCCGCGGCGCGGAGGCCGACGCCTTCGGCGTGGGCACCGAACTGGGGACCTCCGCCGACGCGCCCCACATGGGCGGCGTGTACAAGCTGGTGGAGGATGCGATGGGCTACCGCGTCAAGCTCTCGGCGGGCAAGGCGACGCTGCCCGGCCACAAGCAGGTCTGGCGGGTCGTGCGCGACGGCCGGTTCGACCACGATGTGGTGGCGCTGGCCAGCGAGCCCACGCCGCCCGGCGCGCGTCCGCTCCTGGCGAAGGTGATGCAGGACGGGCGGGTGCCGGGAGAGGGAGAAGCGTTGCGGGCGATGCAGGAGCGATGCCGCCAGCAGATGGCGATGCTACCCGAGCCACTGCGGGCCATCGACGAGCAGGCCGCCTATCCAGTCCGGCTCAGTCCCCGCCTGGAGGCGCTCCGGGAGCAGATGTACCGCAATGGAGGCGCGTGGGCACCCCTCTAGCTGGCAAGGTGGGGTGAAGTGGCTTTCCGCCACTTCACCCTCCACCAAGTGTCCGGCCGGGGGAGGCCCTGGCACGTTCTACCCGCGTGCAAGGTGCGTCACGGTACCGCGTTCACCTAACTCACGGCGCCCACGAACGGCACGTTCGACTCGGTGCAAGGTGCTTCGTTCTACCACGCTCACCAACTTCGCGGCGCACCCGCGACGGTGCGGAATCCGGACACAGGTGATGCTCGGCCTCGGCGGCGCGAGCCCGGTCCTGCGT
>JACQTN010000102.1 GCA_016210785.1 Armatimonadota bacterium | reverse complement strand
TCCTGGTCCTGGCCAACCTCCAGCCCAGGACGGTGCGCGGGGTCAGGTCGCAGGGGATGCTTCTGGCGGCGGAGTGGGATGATCGGGTGGCTCTGGCGACGGTGGAGAAAGATCCGCCGCCGGGCTCGCGGATTTCTTGATGGAGAACTCCGCGCTGGTGTCGTCGGCCCGGATGACGCGCAGGACCTCTTCCACCGTGGTCTGGCCGGCCAGGACCTTGCCCAGGCCGTCCTCCCACATGGTCCGCATGCCCTCGGCGCGCGCGGTCTCCGAGATCGCCGATGCCGACACGCGTCCCAGGACGTGCCGGCGGATGCGGTCGCTCATCACCAGCACCTCGTAGATGCCGGTGCGGCCGCGGTACCCGGTGTAGCGGCACTGGGCGCACTCCCCGCGCGCCATCACCTGGTCGGGCAGGGGGCAGTCCTCCCCCAGCGACTCGATCAGCATGGCGCGCAGCGCCGGGTCGATCGGCGCAGGCTTCTTGCAGTGCGTGCACAGCGTGCGCACCAGGCGCTGAGACAGCACGCCGATCACGGAAGAGGCGATCAAGAACGGCTCGATGCCCATGTCCAGCAGGCGCGTGAGCGCGCTGGGGGCGTCGTTGGTGTGAATCGTGGAGAGGACCAGGTGTCCGGTCAGCGAGGCGTGAATGGCGATCTCCGCGGTCTCCACGTCCCGGACCTCGCCCACCATGATGATGTCGGGGTCGTGGCGGACGATGGAGCGCAGGCCGGTGGCGAAGGTGAGGCCCACTTTGGGGTTGATCAGCACGTGGCTGATGCCGGGCAGTTGATACTCCACCGGGTCCTCGATGGTCACTATGTTCTTGTCCACCGAGTTGATCATGGACAGGCTGCTGACCAGCGTGGTGGTCTTGCCGCTTCCGGTCGGGCCGCAGACCAGGATGATGCCGTAGGTCTGGCGGATCAGCTTCTCGTACAGGCTCCGGCCGGGCTCGGCCAGCCCCAACTGGTCCAGGGAGAGCAGCGACCGGGTCTTGTCCAGCAGGCGGAGGGTCACCCGCTCGCCGTGCACGGTGGGCAGCGTCGCGACGCGGAAGTCCACCGGGCGTCCCTCCACGGTCAGGCTGAACGACCCGTCCTGGGGCAGGCGCCGGTCCGCGATGTTCAGGCGCGACAAGATCTTCAGGCGGCTGACCAGCGGCGGGTGAGCGCCCTTGGGCACGGTCATGACGGTCTGCAGCGCGCCGTCGATGCGGAACCGCACCCGGACCTCGGCCTCCTCCGGCTCGACGTGGATGTCGCTGGCCCGTTCGCGAAGCGCCTGCGTGATGAGCAGGTTGACCAGCCGGATGACCGGCGCGGCGTCCACGTCCTCTTCGGTCGTGACGTCGCCCTCCGGCGCCACCGCCGCGATCTCGGCCGCCGGGCTCGCCTGCGTCAGTTGCTCGAGCACCTGGGCCGCGGAGCCGCCGCCCATACCGTAGGTCCGGTTGATGGCCTCCACGATGTCGGACTCCGTGGTGACCACCGGGCTCACGGTGCACCCCGTGGCGATCTCGACGTCGTCGATGGCGTACACGTCCAGGGGATCCGCCATCGCCAGCGCAAGGGTGTTGCCCTCGCGCTTGAGGGGGAGGACGCGATGCTTGCGGGCCATGGACTCGGCGATCATCCTGGCGATGGAGCTATCGATCTGCTGTTGGGCGGTCAGGTTCGCCAGGGGTAGCCGGAGCTGCTGGGACAGGGTCTGGGCAATCTGCCGGTCGGTGATGATGCCCATCGACAGAAGCACCTTGCCCAGGCGCTCCCGGGTGCGCTTCTGGCGCTCGAGAGCCTCGGCGAGTTGCTCGTTGGTGATCAGCTTCGCCTGGACCAGAAGGTCACCGATGCGTAACCGTTGCGTGCGTGCCAACGATCGTTTCCTCGACTCTCTCCTATCAGCCAACGGTATGCTGCTGCCCGGACGGATACGGTCCCGGGCGTTAGCATCTTACATACCTATTTTTCCTGCGACAACCCCGACACCCGCAGACATATCCATGGTAGCATTTCCATGGAAGTTTACAATATCTCCGACGGAGAGAGGCCATTCCCCTGCCTGATGGGACAAAAGTACCAGACCAGAGTAGTTGAGTACCATACACCCGGAGGGCCGTGCGTTGAACGCCGTGTCGCCCCGTCCGTGGCTGTTTGACACCCACCTTCACCTGGACGATGAGGCGTTCGACCTGGACCGGGACGATGTGGTGGCGCGGGCGCTCGCCGCCGGAGTGGGCGGGCTGCTCACGGTGGGCACCGGCCTGGAGTCCAGCCGGGCGGCGGTGATGCTGGCGGGCCGGCTTCCCCAGGTGTGGGCGGCGGTGGGCATCCACCCTCACGCTGCCCCGGAGGCCATCGCCGAGACGATGGCAACGCTGGGAGACCTGGCCGCCTCGCCGGGGGTGGTCGCCATCGGGGAGAGCGGGCTGGACTACGCGCGCGACTACGCGCCGCGGGAGGCCCAGCACGACGCTTTCCGCCGGCACATCCGCCTGAGCCTGGACCTTGACCTGCCGCTGGTCGTCCACAACCGGGAGGCGCACGGGGACGTGCTGGAGATCCTGGCGCGGGAGGGAGCCCGGCGGGTGATCATGCACTGCTTCTCGGGATCTCCCGACATGGCCCGCCTGTGCGTGGCGCGCGGGTACTATGTCTCTCTGGCTGGCCCCGTCACGTACCGGAACGCGCGCCGGCTGCTGGAGGTGGCCACCGCTGTTTCCTTAGACCGCCTCCTGCTGGAGACGGACGCGCCGTATCTTCCGCCGGAGCCCTTCCGAGGGCGGCGCAACGAGCCGGCCCACCTGGTGCACACCGCCCGTCGCGTGGCCGATGTGCGGGGAATCACCCTGGAGGAACTGGCCGCGGCCACCACTGCCAGCGCGCGCGCCGCCCTGGGGCTCGGGCGCCCCTGACCGCCGGCCGGGGCGCGTCCTGCCGGTATCAGTCGGGGACGGGGCCGCGTACACCGCGTATACTAAAATAGGTACGCAGAACAGGACGGGTCGTGATGATGGGCCCCGGAAGAGGACCGGAGAAGATGCGGCTGGCCGTGGCGCTGTGGCTGCTGGCTGTCCTGCTGGTGGCACCCGCGGCGCGCGCCGCCGCGCCGGGTCCGGATGACGAAGAGATCCGGCTGGGCCAGCAGTATGCCCGGCAACTGGAGCAGCAGTTCCGGGTGGTCAACGATGCGGCGACCACCGCCCGCGTCCAGCGCATCGGCAAGGAGGTGGCCGCGGCCTCCGAACGCCCCAACCTTCCCTATACCTTCAAGGTCCTGGATCTGGACGGCCCCAACGCGCTGGCGCTGCCGGGCGGCTTCATCTACGTGACCAAAGGCATGATGAAGTTCGTCCGCACGGACCACGAGCTGGCCGCGGTGCTGGCCCATGAGGTGCAGCACGTGGTGCGGCGCCACAACATCGAGATGATGCGCCGGCAGGGGCAGGCCCAGTTCTACAGCATCCTGATCGGCGTGCTGGCCCGCAGCGCGGACGTGGTGACCGGCGCCCGCATGATTGCCACGGCCTTCCTCAGCGCCTACACGCGGGAGATGGAACGAGAAGCGGACCTGCTGGCCATCGTCACCCTGCAGCGCACGAAGTACACGCCGGTGGCGGTGCTGACCTTGATGGAGCGGCTGGCGCGGGAGGAGCTGCTGAGCCCGCAGCCGGATCCGGGCGTCTTTCGCGACCACCCGCGGGTGAGCGAGCGGATCGCCTACATCGAGGCGGAGTTGAAGCGGCTGGGCATTCCCATCGTCCGCCGGCCGGCCACGGGCTTTCTGAGAATCACTGTGCGCACGGCCACCGAGCGGGGCCGCGAAGTGGGGGAGCTGCTGGTGGACAATCATCTCGTCCTGCGCCTTCCGGGGCTCGAGGGCGGCGCGGCCGACCGTGTGCAGGCGATCGGCGCCCGCCTGGACCGTCTGTTTGACGACGACCTCCAGCCCTTCGAGATCTCCGCCCGCGAGATGTCCAGTGGCGCCTGGGGGGTTTTCGCGCGCCAGACTCTCATCGTCCAGGTGACGCCCGCGGACGCGGCC
>JACQTN010000101.1 GCA_016210785.1 Armatimonadota bacterium | reverse complement strand
GTCGTAGCGCGGCTGTCCGAAGGCCGCGCCGCTGAACTCTCCTTCCACCAGCCGGCGCCGCGTCGCTACCTCCAGCGCCCGCACGTACACGGCAGCCACGGTCTCCACGCGACCTCCGCCTCCCAGCGGTCGGGTGGTGGATCCGGTGCCGCTACCAGATGTTCCAACGTCGAAATACGTGAAACGCCACGTGACGACCACGTCGGCGTCCACGGCCCGCCCCAGCGCCGCGGCATTGCTCAGGCTGATCAGTTCGTGAGAAGTCCACCCCCGGCGCGCCATCTCCGTGCGGACCAGACGGCCGTCCACGAGGAGCAGGCGACCTCCAGAAACCTCTCTCAGCGCCGCGGCGAGAATCGTGGGGAAAAGGGCTGCGGCCTCCCAATCCATGACGACCTCGCTGGTGGTCTCCGCGACGGCGACCTTTCGCACCGGCGGCTGAGCGTTGACCGCCGGTGGCGACCATGCGGCCGCTGCCCCCGCCACCGCTACCGCCGCGGCGACGCCTGCTGCGATGGCACGCACTCCGCCCCTCGTTCGAGTTCGCACGAGAACCCCACCCCCATCGATCACGACATCCGCCGCGGGATCTCTCCCCCATCGCGGCACCTTCCATTCAAACCTCTCGCTCCTGCAACGGGAAACGGCCGCCTCGATCACTGCCAACGAGGATGGGGGGACGTTTATTTCGCACGCAGGTAGTCGGCTGTGCCGGTGGAACGACGAGGGGAATAAACACGGGGGACGCCCCGTTGGAACCGGACGAAACTCAAAAATGTCAGGGGAGGGAAAGATCATGCGGTATGCTGTCGCCAGTCTCCTCTTCGCCGTGGTCCTGGCCCTTGCGGGCACAGGGAGTGCGTTTGCCGGTGCCGGTGACTTTGACGCTCCTGCACACGACCAGAGCATCATGGTCAGCAGCGCACCATCCGGTACCGCTTCCGCCAGCAGCGGCGCGGCGCCGGTGAGGTCGGTCGCCCAGGCCGACACGACCAGGAATCACGCCGACGACTCGCACAACCTCTCGCGGTAGAGGCACCAGAATCCGCAGGGCCGGGCAGGCGACGCCTGCCCGGCCCCGTGTCTTGCCACCCGCTCCTCGCCGCGCACACCCGACGCGCCACGACCCCCAGGACCGCGCACCACCGTGCGACCCGCCCGGCCCGACAGCGCACCTCGTCTACCAGGAATAGAAGATCTGCGCGCGCACCAGGGTCCAGATCTCCTCTTTGCCCAGGCCGCGCCGGTCCCAGTCCAGGTACGTGTACCTCAACAGCAGGCTGGTGCTGGCCGTGGCCTCATCCAGCTCGCCATCGAGATAGGCCCACAGGCGCGCGATGACCTGTTCGCATTCCATCGATCAACTCCCCGTCTCTCGCAGATGATATCGCGCCTTCGCGTACTCCCACAGGCGCTTCTGCAGATGGTGACGTCCGCGGTACAGGCGAGACATCACCGTTCCGATGGGCACGCCCAGCATCTCCGCAATCTCTTTGTAGGAGAACCCCTCAACGTCGCACAGGATGACGGGCTCTCGCAATCGGGAGGGCAGGCTGTCCAGCGCGGCCCGGACTTCCGCGTCCATCATCTGCTCCAGAAGGACCTCCGGAGAACCCGCGGTGTGCAGGCTGGCGTTCTCCTGCATGGCCTTGTAGAGGTAGAAGTCGCCGGCTTCCTCATGCTCCACGATATCCGGCGCCGCGCTCTCCTTGCGGTAGAGATCGATGTAGGCGTTGGTGAGGATTCTAAACAGCCAGGCACGCGGGTTCGTCCCTTCCTGGTAGGTGTGAAAGGACCGCCACGCCTTGAGGAAGGTCTCCTGCATCAGATCCTCAGCGTCGCTCCGGTTGCGCGTCAGCCGCAACGCGCCCGCGTAGATGGCGTCGAGGTACTCGCGGGCCAGCGCCTCGAATCGCTCCCGGTCCGGCCGGGCCGCGGATTTCTCTCCGGAATGCCCGGGCTGCATCGGCGCCCGGGCCGCCTGTCCCTCCATGGCCGTCACTCCCCCGCATGAGCGGGACGGCACCCCGCCGTTCCCGGTCTGCCGGCGTCCTGCCGTCGCGACCCGCCTCTTCAGGCCGGCGCACGCGCCGCCGAGGCGACCGGCTCGATTGGCCGCACCCTTCTGCACTGTAGCCTTCTCGCGCGCCGATATCAGTCATCTGCGCTACAGGGCCGTACGCTCGGCGCCGCGCTCAGGCCGCTGAGGCGGGGACTCAGGGAATAAGGACCGGCCCTGTTCCGTTGAGGAGCGGTGCAGTTCGTGGTGCTACACACGAAGCCTGACCCGGCGGTGGCGCGCCTGGCGATCGGAAGTGTCTGCGAGCTCACTGACAGAGCCTTACTCTGCTCGTATCATAAACTTGACGGTATATGGGCCGGAAGGAGCATGCGATGTCGCTTGAGGGATTCGGGGCAGCGACCTTCGCGCGGGGCTGGTTGCGGCGCGGCATCGTGGCGGGCTTCATCGCCACCAGCGCCATGACGGTCGTCCTGCTGATCGCCTACGGCGCCGCCTCCGCGCTGGCGTCCTGGCTGGGGCGGCCCGACGGCGGGTTCCTTGCCCGCTGGCTGTGGGCGCTGACCTACAACCGGATCGTGGGCGCCGTGGGCGCGTTCCCCCTGCTGGCGGTCGGCATGCACCTGGGCATGGGGCTCGTGTGGGCGTTGCTGTACGTCACGCTGGCGGCGCCCGCGCTCTCCGGACCCGGGTGGCAGCGCGGCCTGCGCTTTGCCATGGTGCCGTGGGCGGTCTCGATTCTGGTCTTCTTCCCCGTGATGGGAGGCGGCGTGCTCGGCCTCGGGCTGGGTGCGGGTCCCCTTCCCGCTCTGGGCAACCTGCTGCTCCACGCGGTGTACGGGATCGTCCTCGGCGCCTACTACGCGCGCCCGGAGGCCGGCGAGGTGCAGGGGCCCCGGGCGATCGAGATGCAGATTTGCGCCAACCAGGGTGCCGCCGTGGGGATCGTCTCGGGCGCAGTGATCGGCGTGCTCGGCGGGTGGTGGGCCGGCACCTTCATCGATCCGAGCACCATCCTGGTGCCGCACCCGCCCGCGCTGGCCGCCGCCCTCTTCGGCGGGCTGCTGGGCGCCGCGGTGGGCGCCACCGCCGGAGCGTTTGCGGGCGTGGGAGCGGATCAGGACCGCATGCTGGGTGCGGGAGAGCCCCGGTTGAACGGCGATGCGGCCGGGCGGGACAACCGGCGCCGCCTTGCCTCATGAGCCGGCCTGCCCAGATGCGGGCAGGCCGGCGCTCTCGTCTACTCGCTGGAAGCCGATCTTCGATCAGCTCTTCTTCTTCATGGGCACGCCGCAGCAGGCCGGCGGCTCCTGCTTCTGTCCCGGCTTGACCTCCACCGTCATGGTGTGGCCGCACTTCTCGCACACGTAGGTTTCCTGCGCCATCTCTCTTCCCTCCCTGGGGCATCTGTTTTGTTGTGCCATGCAGAACCCAGCTATATTTTTCATACCATGGGGTGGGGCGGGCAGAATGTAACCTGGCCCACTACCCGCTCAATCGCCAGCCGTGCCGCAAACGGTCTACACATTGAGCCGCCAATCGTACGGCAGGTAGTCAGCCGTCAGATCGCTGCTCTCCTGCAGCAGTGACTTCTCTGGACCATCCGCCAGGTACCGCGCCACAAACTCCAGCGGCGATCCAAAATCCCGGGCATACCACCGGAAGATCTGGGACAGGCGCACGATGCGCCGGTCCAGGTCCACCTCCACCCCGCCGCCGTTGATGAAGTTCCAGGCGGCCAGGTCCAGCTGCCGGTCGATGTGCGGCGCATCGTAGACGCGCACGGGCGGACACGAACGGGTGGCGCACGTGAGCGCGAAGTGCACCCGCGCGTCCGGGGGCTCGATCACCTGGCGGCGCCGTGGATCGTGCTGGCCGAGCAGTGGCCGGCGCAGGATCGGGTGGTCTGCGTTTCCGCGGAGGACGCCCTGCTCGATGTCGTCCAGGGAATACGCGACGCCGCCGACGCCATAGGCGACTCGCCAGAAGAACCCGGGCACCTCCATCACGCTCGTTCGCACGCCGAGCTGGATCACGGCGTCGATGACCAGCGCGTTGTACAGGTTGATCCAGAAAGCCAGGCGTGCGTCGCGACCGGCCAGCGTGCCGGGATCAAACGCGTGCAGCGTGCCGGCGCGCTGGCGATACCGCGCATAGGCGGGGTTGCCCCGCGCGCGGCCGTAATCCAGCCGCCCGCTCGCCGGGTCGGACGCCTCCGCCGCCACCGCCCCGACGAGCGCCTTCAGGTGCCCGGCAACATCGGGGCCGGCGGGAGCGCTGGCGGGCGCGTCCCTGTTCAGGACGAGCGTGCGATCGCGCCCCAGGGCATGATCGGCGAACCGCCTCAGGAGAATCGACAACTCCCTGGCGCGCATGCGGCTCACGGCGCGCCGCCACCATGCCGGGAGGGGCGCTGCGCACCCGGACCATTGGTGACCAGGCGTACCCAGGCGGACGAGCGGAAGGGGGGCGGGAAGAAAATCCCCAGGCGGTGGAAGACCTGTGGAGGTATCCCAATGTCCGCCAGGTAGATCTCCCCCGGAATGCCCGCCAGCCCGATTTTCGGGAGGGCGAGCGTCACGGTGCGGGCGGCGTGGACCACGGGCCCGGGCACCTGGCCCGTGCTGGCGTCGAGCCCGGAGGGCACATCCAGCGAGACCACGAGGGAGCCCTCCCGACGACACAGGTCGATCAAGTCGGCGGTGGCGCCCCGCGGCGCGCCGCGCAGGCTGTAGCCGATCAGGGCGTCCACCACGACCCGCGAGCGAAGAACCACCTCGCGGGTGCCGGAAGGCTCGATCGGCCCCAGGCCGGCCGCCCGCAGGATCCGCAACTGGGCGCGCGCGGCGTCTCCCAGCGCCGAGGCCTGCCGGTCCAGGACCACGGAAACGGGCAGGCCGCGGTTGTGGAGGTGGCGTGCGCAGCAGAGGCCGCCTCCCCCGTTGCCTCCCGGTCCCGCCAGCACTGTCACCTCACCGCTCGCGGGGCCCAGCACGGCCATCACATGCTCCGCCAGCACCCGCCCGGCGTTTTCCATCATCTGCAATATACCCAGGCCGAACTCCTCCACGGCGATGCGGTCCACGGCCCGCATCTCATCCGCGGTCACCGCGGGAACCGGGCGGCCGTCTTCGGTCCAGAACGGCGGTGCGCTCACGCCACCGCCTCCCCGCTCAGGCCCACGGCGTGCACGGCGTACACGTACAGGCCCGCGTTCCAGGCAAACGGCACTTCGGCGTGGTAGAAGCGCCGGGCCACCGGGCGGCCCTGATGATCGTAGACCTCGCCCACCGCGTTCTCGCGCAGGTACCACTCGCCGATGCGCGCCAGGTCGGCCAGGGCGCCGGCGCCATCGCCCACTCGGTGCTTGTTTACCGCGTGGAGCGTGCCCAGCCAGGGCCAGATCAGCGTGCGGTGGTAATCGGGGATGCCCGCCAGGAAGTAGAATGGGAAGACCTGCCAGGCCGGGTACACCGGATGGCAGGTGCGCAGCGGGGTCTGTGCGTCCAGCCCGCGATCGGCGACGAACCGCAGGATCCGCCGCGACTGCTCCTCGGTCGCCACGCCGAAGAGGATCGCCAGCACGTTGCCGTCGGCGCAAAATCCGCCGCGCCGGTCACCCCGGATCCAGTCGGTGAAGTAGTCGCCGTTCCAGAACACCTGGTGCAGGCGCGCGCGCGTCCGCTCCGCTGCGTCCCGGAAAGCATCGGCCGCCGCGGGCTGACCGTGCTCCCGCATGATGCGCTCGCACGCCCGCAGGCCTTCGCAGTAGATGACGTTGAGGCTGAAGAGCTTGTCCTTCTTCAAGATGGAGTCCATCCAGTCGGCCAGGTACCGGTTCTCGATGAGGCCGTCCCCGTCGCGGTCCTGCTGCATGAGCCACCGGACGGCGCGGTGCATGTGGGGCTCGAAGACGTGGCAGAAGTCGGCGTCCCGGCAGTACCGGACGTACTCGGCCGCGGCGATGATGAAGAGCGCGGCAGGATCGAGGGGATTCACGAAGATACTGCCGGCCCGGTACAGCGCCTTTGGCCGCGAGAGCCGCGTGTGGTACTTACCGAAGGTGTGGCCGACGAACTCGACCCGCACCGGCAGCTGGCCCGATGGCAACTGGAAGCGGATGAAGGTGTTGAGGTGGGTCCGGGCCTGGTCGTAGTCCCCCAGGGCGAGGGCGCCGAACAGCGCCCAGAAACCGTCCCGCGACCAGTAGGCGTTGAAGTGCAGCCGCCCCGCCACGATGCCGTCGGGGTTGTAGCAGGCCCGCAGATCGCGCACGGCGATCCGGTAGGCCCGGCGGATCGTCTCGATGTCTGGAGCGTGCGGCATCTGTCCCATGGTCGTTCGTCCGAGCAATTCGGCGCCGGCGGTCAACCTTCCTCATCGGGAATGCCCGCTGCGATGCCCCCGCGGCGCGGCCCCCAACCCCCTCCGGCGCCACCCGCCGGACCGCTCACAGACCGGCGGTCTCCTGAAAGGGAAAAGCCCCGCCCGAGGGGTGGGGCCTTTCCAGGTGGAAGCGTCTTCGAGACGCAGCGAGCGCCTCAGCGGCTGATGT
>JACQTN010000594.1 GCA_016210785.1 Armatimonadota bacterium | reverse complement strand
GTGGTGTGGGTCCTGATCAAGTGGCTGCGCACCTGCGCGTCGGGCGGCGCGGCCTACGCGATCGGTCTGGTGGCAGGGTCGCCGCCAGAGGTGCAACTGCCCGCGGTCTTCATGTCGGCCATGTTGGGGTACGCGACCGCCGAGCTGGGTATCCGGCGCGCCATCGGGCGCCGGCAGGCGCTGATCATCGGGGAGTTGCCGGAGACGCTGGACCTGCTCACCATCTCCGTGGAGGCGGGGCTCGGCCTGGACCAGGCACTGGCGGTGGTGACCAGCCGGCGGTCGGGGCCGCTGTCGGAGGAGATCCGCACCTATCTGGATGAGGTGAGGCTGGGCAGCGACCGGCACGAGGCGCTGAAGGCGATCGGCACCCGCACCGGGGTGGAGGACCTGGTCTCTTTCACCGCCACGGTGGTGCAGGCCATGGAGTTCGGCGTGAGCATCGCCCAGGTGCTGCGCATCCAGGCCGACGCGGTGCGCACGCGGCGGCGACAGCGCATCGAGGAGCGGGCCATGAAGGCGCCGGTGAAGATGTTGTTCCCGCTGATCGTCCTCATCTTGCCCAGCCTGTTCGTGGTGGCGGCGGGGCCGGGTCTGATCAGGGCGTACACGGAGTTCATCAGCCCGACGGGATCGGGCCAGTTCGCGCCGCCCTCCGCGCCGGGACGCTGAGGTGACGACCATGGGAGGCACTGCACGCAGGAGAGTGGCGGCAACGATAGTCCTGGTGCTGGCGCTGGTGGCCTTCACCACCTCGGGCGTCCGGGCCCAGGACCCCGTGACGGTCCAGGTCAACCACGGCCGGCTGCTCAGGGTGGATGGCATCGAGCGGGTCGTGGTGGCGGCGCCGGAAATCGCCGACGTGAACCTGATCAACCGCAACGAGCTCATGGTGATCGCCAAGCGGGTGGGCGAGACGACCATCAGCGTGTGGCACGCTCGAGGGATGACCACCTACCGGGTGGTCGTGGAAGGTGCCCCGGCGGCCGACCCCGCGGTCTCGCTGCGCGAGCTGCTGCGTGAACCCAACGTCCAGGTGAAGATCATCGGCGAGGCCGTGATCCTGGAGGGATCGGTGAAGACGGCGGCGGACCGGGCGCGCGCGGAGGGGATCGCCTCGGCCTACGGCAAGCGCATCATCAACCTGCTGACGGTGGAGCAGCCGACTCCGTCGGCGCCCGCGGCGACCCAGGTGCTGGAGGCGCAGCTGCGCGACGCCCTGAAGGAACTGCCCGTGGCGATCAGGCTCATCAGAGACGACACCGTGCTCATCGAGGGATCGGTGGCCACGCAGTCCGATCTGGCGCGCGTGCAGACCATCGCCCGGGCGTACGTGCGCAACGTGGTGACGCTGGTGCGCATCCGCGAGCCGCTGCAGTTCAGCCTCAACACCTGGGTGGCGGAGATCAACCGGACGGCGCTCAAGCAGCTCGGCGTGGAGTGGGGCGGCGGTGCCATCATCGACCAGGAAATCGTCATGAACCCCTTCATCTTCCACTACGGCACCCAGAACCAGGTGTTTCCCGGCACGCCGCTCCAACTCCTGATTGCCCGGCTGCGGTTCCTGGAGCAGCAGGGAATCGCCAGAACCCTCGCCAACCCCCGCCTGGTCGTGCAGGAAGGCAAACAGGCTAAGCTGCTGGTGGGCGGGGAGATTCCCATTCCGATCGTTGGCTCGGATCGCACGGTGACGATCCTGTTCAAGGAGTTCGGCGTGCGCCTGGAGTTCAAGGCGATGGCGGAGGCCGGGGAGCCCATCAATCTGGAGATGAAGACCGAGGTGAGCGCCCTGGACTTCGCCAATGCGATCATCATCTCTGGGTTCACGATCCCCGCGCTCAAGACTCGGAAGGCGGAAACCATCCTCAACATCCGGCCCAATGACTTCCTAGTGATCGGGGGGCTGATCCAGCGCGACGAGAGCAAGACCGTGCAGAAGGTCCCGATCCTGGGGGATCTACCCATCATCGGCGCGCTGTTCCGCAGCGAGCGGTTCCAACGGGGTGAGACCGAGTTGGTCATCTTCGTGTCGCCCACGCTCGTCTCTCCGACCAGGGAGAAGCCCAAGGAGCCGGGAGAAAACGGGACCTCGCAGCCGTAACCTCCGTCGGTCAGGATTGCGGGGTCCTGGCAATGTTTCGCATGGTGACAGGCTGGTCACCCGTTCCCGGCCTCGCCAATCATTGAGGCCTGGCAGCCTGTTTCTCGGCGGGGCAATCGTGGGCTGAAATGCCGGGCTAGGCCATCACGACCATCGCGCGGTCTGCACCTCCGCCGATCGATCGCCAGTAGTCGGCGACCTCCGCCAGGGTGGCGCACCACACGTCGGCGTGCCCGCGCACGAACCGGACCAGCTCCCGCACCATGTCGACGCGCGAGGGGCGCGCGCTCAGCTGGGGATGGCACGTCACGATGCACAGGCCGCCGCGCGCGCGCAGGCCGAGGAACTCCGCGTTCCAGATCTCCAGCACCTCGCGCGGGGAGCGGATGGGGCGGTTGGGGTAGTTGAAGAAAGGCGCGTCGTCCAGGATCCAGTGCACGGGCAGCTCCACCAGCGGGTCTCCAGGCCCGCCCGCGTGGATGTACGGGACGATGTGGTCCATCATGTTGCTGCTGTAGCGGAACCCGTGCTCGCGGAGCAGGTCCAGCGTGTGGGCGCTGAGCTTCCAGTAGGGCGCGCGATACCCGACGGGGCGCATCCCGCTGAGCGCCTCGAGCCCGTCCAGGCTCCGCCGGAGGATGTCGCGCTCCTGGTCCAGGGAGAGTTCGGTCAGCCGCTCGTGCCGGTCGCCGTGGCACCCGATCTCGTGGCCGCTGCCGGTGATGGCGCGGATGACGTCGGGGTGGTGCTGCGCCGTCCACAGCGGCACGAAGAAGGTGGTGCGCAGGCCCTCCCGTTTTAGCATCTCCAGCAGCAGCGGCACGCCCACCTGGGCGGCATAACGGGCGTGGGACATGGACACCGGTTCGGGATCCTGGAGGAACCAGGTCTCGCCGTCGTAGTCGAAGCTGAGGGCAAAGGCCGCCCGCTTCCCCTTCGGCCACAGGTGCGACCAGTTGGTCTCGGTCATCTCAGCCCCCCGGCAGGCGTAGTGTGGGATCCAGCACGTCGCGCAGCCAGTC
>JACQTN010000606.1 GCA_016210785.1 Armatimonadota bacterium | reverse complement strand
GGCCAAGGACGAACTGAGCGAGGCCGATCTCGAGCAGATTGCTGCCGCCGGGCTAGGTGCCCTCAAGCCAAAGCGCCCGGGCGGGAAGGATGCGGGGAGGTTGGGACACACCAAGTAATGAGGAAAACCTGAGCGGCAGGGGCGCACCGAAGGTCGGGCTAGCACCATGTCGCGGACCGCGCGCCGATGATCCGCTTTTGCCTGCACCGATCTGACCTGGGCAAGGCCTGGGAGCCCGACCGGTACGGCTCGCGCGCCGGGTGCAGCCACGTCGCTCCCTTCGCGCATCGGTTTGGGCCAGAATGCGCAAAAGGAGGGAAAACCCCCTTCACGAAACAGGAAACCGAGGCTAGAGTTGTCCGTGTAGCAGAGGCAAAGGGTGCTCAATCAGCACTAACAAACTAAAGGCTGAGGAGGTGAAACAGATGTCGAACGAGCGGCAACGGGGGAAACGCCAACAGAAGCCAACGGAGGGGAAGAAGCGGCAGCCGGGGCGGGCCAAGGACGAGCTCAGTGAGACCGATCTCGACAAGATTGCTGCCGCTGGGCTAGGTCCTTTCGCACCAAAGCCCATTGGCAATCGAGATGTGGGCCACCATAGCAAACCCAGACCCAGACCCTGAGCGGCAGAGGCGCACCGAAAACCTGGCTCGCATCGTGTCGTGGACCGCGCACCGATGATCCGCCTTTGCCTGCACCGATCTGATCTGAGCCTGGCCTGGCAGCCCGACCAGCACGGCTGGCGCGCCGGGTGCAGCCACGTCGCCCCTTTCCTTCATCCCGCCATCGAGGCCTATGCCGTCGCGTCGGAGGCGCAGACGCTGTTCGTCGTGCGGGAGCGGCTCCACGGGAACGGGACGCGGCGTCCAGCGCCCGGCGCAGCCAGGGGATTCGGGATCCGGCATGTTCGTGCGGGGGAACTGCGGAAGTGGCTCGCCGAGGCCGAGGCATGGCCATTGGACTCCATCCTGGTGCTGGTGTCCCGCGGGGGACGGGCCGGGACGGGCACGGCAGAGCTGCGGGCCGGAAGCCGCGGCACCGCGCCGGTTTACCTGGTGGAGTCCGGGGACACCCTGTGGGGCGACTGGGACCCGGTGGCGCTGTACGCGCACATGCGCGACAGGTCCCTCCGCTTCGACCTGGCGAGTCACTTCCTGATCAGCTTCGGGACACCGTACTCGCGGCAGACACTCTTCCCGCGGATGCAGCGGTTAACCGAACGCGCCCACGCGTCCTGGGGCGTCCGTGCCGGCCCGGCCGGTGCCGCCCGGCCTCTGATTATCGCCTATCCTCCCGCGCTCGAGCCGCCCCGGCCCGGCAGCGCGGTACCCAGTGCCGACGTGGTGGGCGCGTTTGGGGCCCTCGTGGCGTGGTCCATGCGGCGGTGGATCGACGCCGGGCAGCCGGCGATTTATTCGCATCTGAGCGGCGGCCTGGATTCTGGCACGGTCGCGGGGGTGGGGGCCTCCCTCGTGCCGGGTGCCGTCCACACCTTCGGGTTGATCATGCCCGGGTCGTCAGGCGCGGCACAGCAGCGGCGGCGCCACGCGCTGGTCCGGCGGTTTCGCTTCGTGGACTGGTCGTGGCCCGCCGTGACACACCTCCCGCTGACGCCGCGCAGCCGCCGGGTGGTCGAGCATCGGGTGGTGCCGTGGGAGGAGTGCTACGTGGAGGCCTTCGAGGTCCTGCTGCAGCGTGTCCGCGCCCGCGGCGGCCAGGTGCTCTTCACGGGCAGCGGCGGTGACGAACTCACGTATCTGCAGTGGGCGGAACTGGACCAGGAACAGCGGAGGCGCCTGGTCAAAGAGATTTTCGTGGATCGGGCCCGCCTGCCTTCATTCGTCACCCGGCGCGCGCGGGAGGCGTATTACGACACGTTCCGGACCCTGGACCGCGCGCCGGCGGGGGCCGTGCCCAGTTCGGTGTTCGACGCGTCGGCCGCCGTGGCGCCGCTGTACCTGAGCCATGGCATCTGGCCGGTCCACCCGTTGGGCATGGCAGAGGTCTATCGCTTCTGTCAGACTCTGCCGGCGGAGTGGCGGAAGGATCGAGCCCTGGCGAGACGGTTGCTCAAGCACCTGGGGTGCCCCGCCAGCATGTATCAGCCCCGGTCCCACGAAGACTTCGGACCGGTCATGGAATCGAGCCTGTGCGGACCGGCGCGGCCGCTGTTCGAGCGGCTGTTCAAGACGTCTCGTCTGGCTGACCTGGAACTCATCGACGGCAAAAGGCTGGTTCGGTGCTACGAGGACTACTGTGCCCACGGCCCTGACGCGCGCCGGGATACGGGCGTTCAGTTCTACGGCGCCGCCGTGCTGGAACTGGCCCTCCGCGTCCTTGACGCCGCCCACGGGGCGCCGTCGGCCATGTTGGCGGGGACTCCAGCCTCTCGTTGAGCCGCAGGCAACTGCTCGATCATCTGCACGCGAGCAACGACCGGACCTTAAGCGACTCTTACGCTGACCAGCCCTGAGTTCATGCGGTGATCTTTCTTCGGTCGGCGCACGAAGTCGGGCGGGTTCATTCCCATAGCAACACACACGGCAGCCGCCCGGGCTCCGCCATCCGGAGGAGGACGTAGCCGATGCCCGCCGTCCCCTGGAAGAACCCCGGGCTGTAGACGCCCACGGGCAGGACAAGATTCAACACGAATGCCCCGCGGCGGTCTGCCTCGGCCACAACCCGCGCGCCGAGGGCTCGGG
>JACQTN010000590.1 GCA_016210785.1 Armatimonadota bacterium | reverse complement strand
GCCATGTCCCGGCTGCGCATGTTGGTGACGACCAGGCGGCCGGTGCGCTCCGCGATGACCGTGCCCTCCCCCGTGTCCAGCGCCGCGGGGATCTCCGCGTCCCCGATCCACCGATCTCGCGCATCCTGCCCGCGCCGGATGTGGAAGGTGATCTGACCCGAGCAGACGATGGCGTCTACGGCCTCCATGGCCACGCCCGCCTCCCGGGCCAGGCCGTGTGCCGCCTGCGCGAACAGTTCACCCAGATAGAAGTGCGCCTGGCCGAACTTGGGGACCGTGGAAGTCTCCCGCGCAAACAGCTCCACCAGCTTCTCGCGGAACGCCGCGGGGTACGAGAACCCCCGGAACCTCACCACCTCCGCGCGCGCCGTCTCCTGCGATCCCGACACGCGCAGGAGCGCGGCCATGATGCCGTCGGCAGAGGTCCCGCTGTGGAGCGCGATAAGGGTGCGGGTGGGCGTGTCCGCGTAGCGCCGGAGCAGCGTGGCCAGTCTCGACACAATGGGCCTCCTGTCTTCCCGTACTTCACGACTTCACGGCGCCGATCGTCAGCCCCCTGACCAGATGGCGCTGCACGAAGGCGGCGAAGATGAGGACGGGAAGGATGATGAGTGTGCCCGACGCCGACAGCTCGCCCCACAGCAGCCCGCGCTCCACCAGCCACTCGGTGATGGAGACGGGCGCCGTCTTGGCCTCGCCGGCGGTCAGCATCAGGGCGAACGGAAACTCGTTCCACGAGAAGATCAGGGTGATCACGGAGGTGGCCACCAGACCCGGCGCGGTCAGGGGCAGGACCACGCGCCACAGGGCGCCGATGCGGCTGCACCCGTCCACCATCGCCGCCTCCTCCACCGCCACCGGCACCTCCGCGAAATAGGTGGTCATCAGCCAGACGGTGAGGGGCAGGTTGAGGCTCAGGTACACGATGCCCAGGCCCAGGACCGTGTCGTACAGGCCCAGGCTGCGCAGCATCATGTAGAACGGGATGATGAGCGCCAGCGGCGGGATCAGGCGCACCACCAGGACCCACAGCAGGATGGCGCCGCGGCCGCGGAAGTCGAATCGCGCGATGCCGTAGGCGCACAGCGAGCCGATAACGAGGCTCGCCCCGGTGGCGAGGCCGCCCGCCAGCAGGCTGTTCTTCACGTAGCTGGGGAAGTTGCTCTTGCCCAGCACGGTCACGTAGTGGTCGAGGGTCGGCGTGAAAAGGAGCCGGGGTGGACGCGCGAACATGTCCACCTGATACTTGAAGGAGGTGATCAACAGCCACGCCAGCGGCACCAGCGAAATGACGATGTACGCCACCAGCGCCCCGTTGGCCGCCCACAGGCCCAGGTCCAGGCGCCACCGGCCCCCAGGCCGGAGCGGGCCCGCCTCACCCCTCACGCGTCCCGCCCCACTCATGCCACGCCCCCCCCGCGCATCGCCGCGCTCACTGTGCCCGCGTCCGCGCCACGACCCGCAGCAGCAGCAGCGACACGGCCAGGGCGAAGACCAGGAGCGCCATGCCCTGCGCCGCCGCGTAGCCAAGGTCGAGGGAGCGGAACGCGGTGTTGTAGATGTAGATGCTGGTGACCTCGCTGGCGGTCCCCGGACCGCCACGCGTCAGGCCCCAGATGATGACAAACGCGCGAAGTCCCTCCACGGTGCGGAACAGGGCCGCCGCGGCCAGCTCGCCGGAGACGGCGGGGAGGATCAGGTGCCACAGCGTGGCCGCCCCCGACGCGCCGTCCACCCGCACCGCGTCCAGCAGCTCCTGGGGAATCGACACGAGGCCCGCCCATACGATCAGCATGACGAAGGGCGTCCACTGCCAGGTGTCGATCACGATGAGCGAGTATAGGACCGTCCCCGCCTGCGTGGAGATATTGAACCCGGGATAGAGACGGACGCGCTCCAGCAGGAACCGGATCAGCCCGTAGTCGCTGGAGTACAGGTACTGGAAGAAGTGCGCCATGACCACCGGCGTCGCCACCATGGGGAGGATGAGCACCGGCATCAGCCGGCGGGCGAAGGTGGCACGGAACGCCGCCAGCGCGATGGCCGTCCCCAAGAGCATGGTCAGCGCCAGGCCGCCCAGCCACAGCTTGACCAGCACCACGCCGGAGGACCAGAACCGCGGATCGGCCAGCAGGCGCGGATAGTTCCCGAAGTACCGCTGGGCCTCGGCGGGAAACGCCAGGTTCAGGTTGGTGAAGCTAAGCAGGAACTGGAAGACGATGGGATAGGCGCTGATGGCCAGCAGCAGCAGGACTGCCGGTGCCACGAAAAGGTACGGCAGAGACGCGCTCTTCCCGAACCTGGCGAGCATGGGCGCAGGGCGGCCGGCGCCGGGGGACGGTGGGCGGCCAGCGTGCCGGGCCGCCCACGGTCACCACCGTGCTCCCACTAGCGGCCGCGGATCCTCCGGATCTCCGCCGCGGCGTCCCGCAAGGCCTGCGCGGCGTTCTTCTTCCCGGCGAGCGCGTTGCTCAGCTCTACCGACAGGATCTCTTCCATGCGGATGTACTGATGGTCCAGCGGCACGCCCCGCGCCGTCTTCAGTCCCTCCGCGGACAGCCGGAACGCGGGCGGCGCATCGGGGGCCGTCAGGATCGACTGGCGCGGCGGGACGCCGCCGGCCTTCACGTACTCCGGCATCGCCTGCTTGCTGAGCAAGTAGGCGATGTACTTGAAGGCGGCCTCCTTCTGCCTGGAGTAGCGGGAGATGGACACGCTCCACACGTGTGCGACGGCGATGCCCCGGCCCACGGGTCCCCGGGGGAACGGCGCCCAGCGGATGGTGCTGGCGATCTTGGAGCGCTTCGGATCCAGGAACCGGGCGTAGTGGTCGGCGTAGGTGACCATCAGGGCCACGTTGCCGGCCATCATGGACTCAGAGGCCGGGCCCGCGCCAAAGTTGATGGCGTCCGGCGGCGCGTTCCGGCCCAGCTCCAGCCAGTACTCCAGGGCCCGGATCGCCTCCGGGCTGTCGATCGCCGTGCGGCCCTGGGCGTCCACGATGTTGCCGCCGAAGGAGAACAGGAACGGGTAGAAGTGATAGGTGTTGCCCCCGGCGCCGGACCGGATGCCGTGCAGCACCGTGCCGTACATACCCCGCTGGGGGTTGTGCAGCCGCTTCACCGCGGCCATGAACTCCTCCGTGGTGGAGGGCACGCCCAGGCCGGCTGCGCGCAGCAGGTCCTCGCGGTAGAAGAGAATCTGCGGCCCGGTCATGTAGGGCAGGTGGTAGAGCTTCCCGCGCTCCCGCGGCATCAGGCTTTCGGGGAAGTCCTTGAGGTCGAACGCCGCCTTGTCCACCAGGTCCTTGCGCTCGAAGTAGGCGTCCAGGGGCTCCAGGTACCCGGCCCGCACCAGGCTCGGGAACATGGACATGCTGTGCATCAGCACGTCGTGGGAGGGACGCCCTGTGGAGAACTCGATCATCATCTTCTCGAAGATGGAGGTCCACGGGATCGCGTCGATCTTGACACGCACCTCATTCTGTGACGCGTTGAACCGGTCGGTCACCGGCCGCGCCACGTCCAGGTTGATCCCCAGCGTGATGGCGGCCGTGATCTCCACCGGCCCGGCGGGTGCGCCGAGGCTCACCGAGGGAACACCCGCGAGCAGCCCAATGATTACCACCAGCATCAGTCGCTTTGCCATGTCGGCACCTCCACTCATCTCACCTGACCTGTTGCCCTGCCCGTCCTCGCAGCCGTTTGCTCCCTCCTCTCGCGTCGTCGCAGATCGTCCGCCGCCGGGCGGCACTCCACTACACGTTGGGCTGCGGTGCGCCCCGGCGCAGGTCCATCTGGAACCGCCTGTACCAGGACGCCCCCAGCGCGCTCACGGGGATGGGCGGATAGATCGGGACCTCGCCGCCGGCGTCCGCCAGGATCCTCCGGTGCATCTCGTCCGCCAGATCGGGGCGGGTGAGGGCGAGATTGGTCTCAAAGCGCCGGTCCAGGTCGAGATCGTAGAGGAAACGGACCCGACCGTCGTTACGCTCGATGAACCAGTGCCGGTCGTTCCGCGCCCACACGTAGTCCAGGAAGATGGAGGTGGCGTGCGTCCGTGCCGCGCCCGGCCGCCCCGCCATGACCGGCAGCAGGCTCACGCCGTCGAGGCCCTCCCCGCCAACGCCGGCGGCCTCCAGCATCGTCGCCACCGCGTCGATCTGATACGCGAAGGAGGAGACGCGCCGGCCCGCCCCCAGGCCGTCCGGGTGGCGGATCATCAGGACGAGATCCATCACCTCCGGGTACATTCCCCAGGGCAGCTTGCCCATCAGGCCGTGCTCCCCGATGCAGATCCCGTGGTCCGAGACCACCACCACCAGGGTGTCCCGGGCCAGGCCCAGCGCGTCGAGTTTGTCCATGAAGTACCCGAACCAGCGGTCCACCAGCGTGACCTCACCGGCGTACAGCGCGCGGACATGGTTCAGCTCCGCCGGCGAGAGATAACTGCTGGCGCCGTACACCGGCTGGATGACCGCCTTGCCCGCGTAGCCCGGGTCGTATCGCTCCACGTACTCGCGCGGCGGGTCCCACGGTTCGTGGGGATCGAAGGAGTCGATGCACAGGAAGAACTTCCCCCCGTCGCGGTACGTGGCCAGCCAGTCCGCGGCCCGCAGGAAGACCTGCGCGGGGGTCCAGTCCTCCTCGCGGAACCGGCCCCGGTTGTTGGCGCTGAACTGGAGGAGCATCTCCATCGCCGCGGTGCCGCGGATCTCGTCCACCACGAAACGGTCCAGGTTGCGCTCCAGGTCCGGATGGGGACCGCGGTAGAGATCCACCACCTGACCGCGCACCAGATCCCACTGGGTGAACCCGCGCGCGAAGTTCATGGAGGGCTTGAACAGATGGAAGTTGTCGGTGATGAGCGCCGTCTGGTACCCGGCCTCCAGCAGGCCCTCGGCCAGCGTGGTCTGGTGCTCGGGAACCGGCTGCCACCCGGGCAATTGCACGGGGTCGCCCTTGCGCGGCGCGTAGTCGCGGAAGGGGAACGCCCGTACGCCGGTGTGGATGCCGCGCCGGAAGCAGATGGTGGGCAGCGCCTCCGGGTAGGCCCGGTCGAAGACACAACTC
>JACQTN010000589.1 GCA_016210785.1 Armatimonadota bacterium | reverse complement strand
GTGCTGCGGCGCAACACGCCTGCGCCTTCGCCGCCTGTCGCCTCTGCCGCCGCGCCGCGGCGCTCCGGTCCGGCCGCGGCTTCCGTGGGGTATGCGGCAACGTTGTACCCCGCGCCGCGCGCGGTCGTACCGGGGGTGACCGCTCCCGCGGGCACGACGTCTCCGGACCCGCGGCCTGTCGCCGCTGTCCCCGCGCAGGCCGGATCTCCGGATCGCGCGCGCACGGGCGTTCCGCCCATGGCGACCGTGTTGCTCAACCCATCGGACGTACACGATCCGGAGGTGCCCACGGCGCAGGGCGTCACACCGCAGGGCTCCCCACCCAGGAGTGCGTTGCCGCCGGGTCCCGCACCCGATAGCCCTGTTCTCGATCGCCCCGCCCTCGACCGCCCCGGGGTCGAGCCTCCCCCGCTTCCCGGATTGCCGTCCTCGCCGGCCCCGCTGCCGGGAGCGCCGTGGTCGCCCCCGACCAGGCCCGGCGACACGTGGCGGGGCCTGCCGCCGCCCAGGCGTCCCGAGCCCGCCGCGCGGACCATCTCCGTCATCGGAGGCGGGGGAACCGCGGCGGAGCGGCTGGGCATCGCCGGCCGCATGCGGGCGCGATTGGAGCAGGCGGGACGCGCGGCGGGGTTCGCGGTGGTCACCGCGGAGAGGGCGCGCGTGAGACTGCGCTTTGCGCTTCGCATCATCTCGCATGACCGGCTGGAGGTCCGGGGCGGGGTGGGCTGCGCGGTCCGGGCCGCTCTGAGGTACGACATGCGCGCGGGCGGCGGCGTGCCGGTCCGGACGGATCTTCTGGAGGACAGGATCGTGCACGCCACGTGCGAGCAGGCGGCCGCCTCGCTCGCCGTCATCCTGACCCATCGCGCCGCGAACGACATCGAAGCGTCGCTGAGGGGGCTACTGGCCCGGGACTGATCCGTGGATCCGCGGGAAGCCCTCGCTCTGCACCGGGCGGCGCTGGTTATCGACAGCCTGGCACCCAGAGCGACCAACGATCTCCTCCTCACCGGCGCCATGCGGGCGGCCGTGGATGAGTGGGTGCGCGCCGGCGCGGCGCGGCGGGAGATCAGGGCGCGCCTCGGCGAGATGCTGGTGCGGGAACTCTCCTCGTCCCCCGAGGTGCGCCAGGCCTACCTGGATATCTGGCGAAGGGCCGGGGTCACCGCCGCCAGCGCCACCCAGTACGGCGCCGGGCCGCCGTCAGAGGCGACCACGGATGCCTTCCGCAGCATCGACATGACCCAGGGCCTGGTGGACGCCTTCGGCGGAGACTTCACCATCGCCCGGCGCGCCGCCGACATCGAGGCGGCCCACGCCCGCGGCGGGCACGCCATCATCATGAACCTGCAGAACGCTGCCGCGTTCGGCGACGAACTCGCGCTCGTCGAGACCTTCTACGATCTGGGCATCCGCATCGTGCAGCTCACCTACAACCGCCGCAACCTGCTGGGCGACGGGTGCACCGAGCGCGCCGACGGCGGGCTTTCCTACTTCGGGGTGGAGGTGCTCCACCGGCTCAACGGCCTGCGCGTGCTGGTGGATCTGAGCCACTGCGGCGAGAAGACCGCGTGGGACGCCATCCGCCTCTCGCGAGCGCCGGTGGCCTTCACCCACACCTTCAGCAAGGCGCTCAGTTCCCACGACCGCGGCAAGTCCGACGAGCAGATCCGCGCCGTCGCGGAAGGTGGCGGTTACATCGGCGTGCTGCTCGTCCCGGGGTTCATCCAGGCGGGCGAGGAGGCCACGCTCGATCACGTCGCGGCGCACGTGGAGCACATGGTGGAGGTGGCCGGGATCGACCACGTCGGCATCGGCACCGACTACGGGGCCGGATACCGGCTGCCGGAGGGCGTCCCAACCGACCGCCCTGGGTTCGACTGGGTGGGCTTCCGGCCCGAGCACCGCACCGGGCCCCGGTACCGGGTGGCGGGTTACGCCACGTGGGCGGACTGGCCGAACCTCACCGTGCACCTGGCAAAGCGCGGGTTCGGAGCAGAGGACCTGCGCAAGATCATCGGGCTGAACTTCCTGCAAGTGTTCTGCAGCGCCGTCGGCTGAGGGGATGAGGCGATGCAGAATACCCGTCCCTCGCTGCCCTCACGGTGCCGGTCTGAGCCACAATACCTGATCTTTCAGGTCCGCCTGTCTGCGGTGATGACCCAGAAAAATACGAAGCGCCTTGATCTGACTGCCAATGTCTTTCTGGCGGATGGTCTTGGTGCTCAAAAGGATGATGCCCGCGTGAGATCGTCCGGTGGCAAGCCACTGCTGGTGAATTGCCCCGAAGTCACCAACATTGTACGTGACTAGCGCTCGTCCGCGCTGGTGCGCCTCTTCGAGGAGCGCTTCGTCTGAGAGCCCCTGTACCTGTGGAGGTTCTTCCAGGATCGCCCGCACGTCAAACCCATCATCTCGTAAACGCCGGGCCACCCGAGGAGAGAGGTGATTGTCCAGCCATAGGCGCATACCCTACCGCCGGCCCGTCTGTGGGACGTGCCGCTCGGCAATCGTTTCATTCATCTTGATCATCGCATCGATCTCATCCGCGAATGCCTCGGCATATCGCCGTGCCATCTCTATGTGCCGGGAATCCAACGGCGGGAAATCTCGCAACAAGGCCTTGGCTTTATCCTCGTAGGAGCGAAGCAGCCAGATCAGTTCCCACACGTCGAAGGCCGTGCCGGCCAGGTGCGCCCGCCGGCCGGCCGGCCCGTCCGCGAAGATGATGCCCGGGAATCTGCGCATGCGAAGCGCCTCATCCACGAGGCGGCTGAGAACCTGACTGACGGTTCTGCCCTCGGCCCGTGCGATGGCTTCCAGTTCCTCAGTGAGGGAATCGGGCAACCGGGCGCTCAACGTTCGGCGAGCCGGCACACTGAGATCCTCCCGCCTGTATCGTCTACTTCGTATACATAATAGACAATTCAGACGAAAGAGGCAAGCATCACCGCTATACTTGCTTCCACGGCAGCGCGATTCGCTCCAGGCGCGTGCAGCGCCCACGTGGGGCTCACAGCAGGACGTCGAGCAACAGGGGCCTGGACTCGTCCCCCGGCAGCAGGACCGTCAGGGAGAGCGTCGCCTTGCGGACCGCCTCCGGCGGGCGGTGGAAGGCGAGGGTGCTGCGCACGGTGCTCCCCGCCGGGACCTGGCCGTCGAAGGTGGTCTGCCGCAGGCGCAGGCCGTACTCGGCGCTGCCCACTTCCAGCGCGGCGTTGACGGTGAGGATCCGCACCGCGTCGCGGCGCGTGTTCTCCACCTCGATGTCCACCAGCACCGCCTCAGACAGGCGCACGACGCGCCGCACGGTGACGGCGATGCCATCGGTCTCCTCGCGGAAGTGCTGGCTGATGACCCGCAGCGGCTCGCCCCGCGCCGCGATCCGGGCCAGCTCCTGCCGCAGGCCGGCGATGCGGTCCTGGAAGCCCGGGTGGGTGTCCAACCAGTGCGTCCGCCCCCGGCGCCGTTGGGCTATCTCGTCCAGCCGGTCGAACAGCGCGGCGCCCCCGGAGGGATCGTACCCCGCGGCGATCACCATGCGCAGCGCCCGCAGGTCCGCTTCCGTCTCCAGCACGCGGCTGAAGCCGAACCAGGACAGGGAGGCCAGGTTGTCAATGAGGCGCACGATCTCGGGGGTGCCGGTGACGATGAGGACGGCGATCTCCATCATCATCAGGCGGTAGCTTTCCTCGATGATCTACGCGGTGTGCTTGCCCGCGATGTGCCCGATCTCATGCGCCAGCAGGAAGGCCCACTCGTGGTTGGAGAGGCCCGCCTGGCACATGCCGTTGGTCACGAAGACGAAGCCGGGCACGGCCGCGGCGTTGGGTTCCTGCAGCTTGAGGATGTGGACCCGGTACGGCAGGTGAAGCCGCCCCGAGTGGGGGACCAGCGCGTCGCGGATGGGCAGGATCTGCTCGGCGCATGCCTTGTTCTCAGCGAATCCCGGCCGCTTCTCGAAGTTCCTGGCCACCGCCTGGCCAACCGCCAGTTCCCGGGCCTCGCTAACCATCTGCGCCGCCGCCGGGGACGCCGGCAGCAGCACGGCCACCATGACCGCAAGGGCCGCAAGACGCCCCGTGCGCATCTCTCTCACGTCCTTCACCACCACTATTTCGGTTCCCGCGAAGAGCGCTCCTGCCGCGGGCGGTGCGCCTCCCGGGTGCGGGAGAGGTTACCGGCGAGAGGGGTTGCCCCGGGAAGATTTACCCACGGGAGGATTCACCTTATGGTATCCCGAACAGTGAGCGCCTGCCATGATCACCCTGTCCATCGACGCCGCTCGCGTGCAGCGAGAGCTCGCCGCCCTCGCTGCGTTCACCACCCCGGGGTCGCGGGGGATTACTCGCCGCCTGCCCTCGCCGGCGTACCGGGAAGCCCGGGCCTGGCTGGCCACCCTCATGGCGGACGCCGGCCTGGCGGTGCGCGTGGATCCCGCCGGAAACCTGATCGGCCGGCGCGACGGGGGCGACGCCGCCGGGCCCGTGCTGCTGGTGGGGTCCCACAGCGACACGGTCATCGACGGAGGCGCATACGACGGGGCGCTGGGTGTGCTGGGTGCCGTGGAGGCGGCGCGGGCGCTACGCGCCGCCGGGATCGCGCTGCGCCACCCCCTGGAGGTGGTGGACTTCCTCTCGGAGGAGGTCAGCGACTTCGGCCCGAGCGCCATCGGCAGCCGGGCCATGGCCGGCACCCTCCAGGTGGAGTGGGTGGCGCGGAGGTCGCCGGCCGGGGTCTCGCTGGGCGAGGCGATGCGGGAGATGGGCGGTATCCCGGAGCGGGTGAAGGAGGCGGCGCGGCCGCGCGGGCACCTGGCCGCCTACCTGGAACTGCACATCGAGCAAGGACCGCAGCTGGAGCGGAGCGGCGTGCAGGTCGGCGTGGTGCAGGGGATCGCCGGGATCCGGCGCTACCAGGCCACGGTGGAGGGGCAGCCGGACCACGCGGGCACGACGCCCATGGACATGCGGAAAGACGCGCTGGCCGGGGCCGCGGAGATCGTCCTGATGATCGAGCGGCTGTGCCGTATCGCGGGTTCACCGATGGTGGGCACGGTGGGGCAGATGACCCTGGCGCCCAACGTTTCCAACGTGATCCCGGGGCTGGCCGAGCTGACGTTTGAGGTGCGCGGGCCGGACGAGGAGAGGATCGCGCCGTTGTGCCAGAGCATCCTCGAGGAGGCCGCGGCTCTGGCGGAAGCCCGCGGGCTCACCTGGCGGTGCGAGTCCAGTGGGTTCGTGCCGCCGGTCGCCGCGGCACCGCTGATCGTGAACGCGATCGAGGAGGTCTCCAGGCGGCGCGGCTATTCGACGATGCGGCTGTACAGCGGGGCGGGACACGACGGCAGCCACATCGCCGGCATCGCGCCC
>JACQTN010000601.1 GCA_016210785.1 Armatimonadota bacterium | reverse complement strand
GCGGGCGCCTCACTCTCCGGCCGGGGCTCCGCCCTTATCCGCCGGAGCCCCGCCCAAGACTAGCACCTGGCCCGTGGTCTGGAAGCCGGTGGCGAACCGCTCCAATGGAGCTAGGCCACCAGCCTGCCGTCGCGGGCAACGACGCGGCCCGAGATGATCACCACGCCTACCCGGGAGACGTGGTCGCGATCAACCACCAGGACGTCGGCATCCCTGCCGGCCCTGATCTCTCCGGCGTTGGGCGCCAGGCCGGGGAACGCCTTCACCACGTTGGACGTGGCCATGGCGATCGCCTGGGGCAGCGTCACGGCTCCGACCTCGATGGACTTCTCCAGACCCAGGAGAATGGCGTCGTGGAAACCTCCGGCGTAGTCCGTGGACACGGTGTCGCAGAGGCCCGACCGCAGGATGGCGTAGAAGTTCTCGGCATCCCCGGCGACGGCCCGGCGGCCCCAGCCGTCCACGGTGGAGATGTCGATGACGACACCCGTCTTGTTCATGTCGCGGCAGAACTCCACCGCCTCCTCCGCCTTGAAACTCGGGTGGTTGCAGTGGGCCGCCACGAGCAAGGGTCCGATCTCCTGGATTTCGCGGAAGACGGCCTTGGTCGCCGCGGCGGCGTGGATCGTGGTGACGCGACCCGCCTTCTTCGCCGTGGCCGCCGCCTCGCGGATGCCGTCCAGGGCCAGGGCATAGGGCGGCAGGACGCAGCCGGACACCAGCTCCCTGGCCCGGTCGGGAGTGATCTTGCCGCCCAGGCCGATCTCCTGCAGGACCGCGGCGGTTCGGTGGACGTCGTAGGCGTTCGGGTCGATATACGGGCTCAAGATGGCTTCCTTGAGCTTCCGGGCCTGCAGGGGATGCAGCCTGACGCCGGTCTCCCGTTCGATCGCATTGGGGATGTACAGGTAATCCTGCTGGCCACCGCCCAGGGTGCCACCACCACCGATTTCACAGATCGCCACCGCACCGGCCTTCAGCATCTCCTCCACGGTCGCCTTGCGATGGGCTTCCGTCAGGCCCTTGCCATCCACCGAATCCGCGGCCTTCACGTTCACCGGCATGTGGATGGTCCCCGTCTGCAGGTGCACCGGCCGCAGATCGCGGATCGCCTGCACCTCGTGGGGCAGGGCAAACCCGTCCACGTTCAGGATGGTCGTGGTGCCCTCCAGGATATGCCTGTCCACGTTCTTGAGCACCTGCTCCAGGGGGAGCGGCGAGGAGGCCGTGGGATTCAGCGGGCCGATGGTGGTGCCATGCGCATGGTTGTTGATGACGCCCGGGAGAAAGAGCTTCCCCGTCCCATCGATGATCTGCTCGCCGGGGGCACCCTTTTTCCAGGACCGGGAGCCCTTGACCACCTCCCGAATGAGCCCGTTTTCCATCACGATGGAACCTTCGTCGATGATCGTGGTTCCGTCCCCTGTGACAATCATCCCGTTGACCAGCAGCAATGGCATCGGTTATCCCCCCCCGCGCTTTACGCCGCTCGCGTTGTATCCCGCGGCGGCGGCTCAGAACACTCGGAACTGGCCCATCTTTTCTTCGTCGAACGCAATACCGACGCCCGGTGTCGGATCGGGGGTGATGTATCCGTCGGCATCTGGCTTGACGGGGTTCGGCACGATCCGGTCCAGGACCTTAATGTCCTGCTGCACGTCGAAGTACTCCACGAACAGGGCGTTTGGGGTTGCCGCCACCAGGTGGGAGTGCACGTCCCAACTGGCGTGAGGGGAGACCTTCATGTCAAACGCATCCGCCAGGTGCACGATCTTGAGCCACTCCGTGATGCCGCCGCAGACGATGGCATCGGGCTGCAATATCTCCACCGCCCGCGGCTTGATCCATTCCAGGAAGCCCCACCGCGTGTACTCCTGTCCGCCCGTGGCCAGAGGCACCCTGACCTGGCTGGCCAGTTGCAGGTGCAGGTGAATCCGGTTGAGAGAAAACGGGCCTTCTAGCCAGTACGGATTGTACGGCTCGGAGGCTTCAGCGTACCGCCGCGCCGTCGTCACGTTGTCCCAGACCAGCTCCGCGTCCAGCATCAGGTGAACGTCGGGCCCCAGGATCTCCCGGGCCGCGGCCACCCGGCGCACATCCTCTTCGAGCGACGCCAGGCCGATTCGCATCTTCACGCCGCGCATGTTGCGGGAGGCCCAGTGCTCCATCTCCTTGCGAAGTTCGGGCAGGCCTTCGCCGCGCCGGTAGTAGCCGCCGCTGGCATAGCAGGGCACCTTGTCCCGGTACCCGCCCAGGACCTTGTGGAGGGGCAGCCCCGCCACCTTGCACTTGATGTCCCACAGAGCAATGTCCACGGCGCTGAGAGCCCGAACCACCAGGCCCTTGCGTCCCATGGAGGCGTTGGCCTGATACACCCGCTCCCAGAGCCTCTCGTGGTCCAGCGGGTCTTGATCGACAACGTGGCGGGTGAACAGATCTTTGACGGCATGCGCCTGGACGATGCTGGCTCCGTAGCCATCGGTGTATCCGTACCCGGACACGCCTTCATCGGTGTGGATCCTGACGATCAGGTAGTCCCGGTCCTTCAGTTCGCGCGTACCGACGAACACCGGCTTCTGCAGCGGGATGTTGACCACGATGGGCTCTACTTTGGTGATTCTCAAGGTCATCGCGCCTCCTGGCGGCTTCGGCCCAACGCATCCTGTGATGAAATCGCGGCCTGCTCGGTCACGCGTCCTTCCTGAACATCGGTCTTCACCCGCTCCCGGTCACGCCGCTCCGGCGGCCCACAGCCTCCGCCGCCGGGCATCTCGATCTCCAGCCGCTCCCCTGGCTCGAGCCGGAACGGCGGCGGCACGGACTCCTTCCCCGCCACCACCCACCGCCCCGGGCGTCCGGGGCGGCCGCCCAGGATCCCCGGCGCGGGATGCGCCACCTTGTCGGGCCGCAGGAAGATCTCCACCGACTCGTCGCGCAGCGGCGAGATGACGATGCGCTGCCCCTGCCCGCCCCGCCACTGGCCGGGCCCGCCCGAGTCGGCGAGCAGCGACTTCTCCCACACCACGATGGGCGCGGCGTTCTCCAGGATCTCGCTGGGGGTGGCGGTGCCGTTGTACGGGAAGGCAATGGTGGGAAGACCGTCCATGCCCGCGACGGCGCCCTTGCCGCCATTGGGCAGATAGTGCGCGCGGAAGCGGCGGCCCGACCGGTCCGTGCCGTAGGCGACGAAACTCCAGAAGGACCCGCTCCCCGCCTGCACCGCGTCCGGCATCGCCTCCGCCAGCGCCTGGTACACCGCGGCGTGGATGTGAAAGCTCACCTTGGACCGGGCCCGCACCGCCGTGGGGAACTGGACGTTGAGGACAGAACCTTCCGGCGCCAGGACCACCAGCGGTGCAAACAGGCCCTCGTTGTTGGGGATCTCCGGCGCCAGGCTGCATTTCAAAGGATAGTAGGAGTCCGCGAACGTGGTGGTGTACGGACAGTTGACCGAGCAGTCCGGTAGCGCCGGCGACGATCCGGCGAAGTCCATGGTCACCGTGTCACCCGCGATGGTCACCGCCACGGCGATGCGGACGGGGCGGCGGTACCCGTCGGCCGGCACCTCCCCGCGGTAGGTGCCGTCGGGGAGCGCGCTGATCGCCTCGCGCATTGCCGCCTCCGACGACGAGCGTATGGCCTCGCCCAGCGCATCGAGATCGTCCATCCCGTAGTCCTCCAGCATCTCCTTGAGCTTGGCGACGCCCATCACCTCCGCGCCGGCCAGCGCGAACAGGTCGCCGATGACCAGATCGGGCGCCCGGCTGTTGGCCCCGATGATCTGGTGCACCAGCGGGTTGGGCCGCCCGCCCTCGAAGGCCTTGCAGGGCATCAGGCGCAGGCCCTCCTCGAAGAGGTCCCGGCTATCGAAGTAGTCGATCCGCCCGCCGACGTCGGACACGTGCGCCACCGCGCCGATGAACGCCACCAGGCACCCGCGGTGGAAGACCGGCGTCAGCACGTTGAGGTCCGGGAGGTGGCCGGAGCCGATCCACGGGTCGTTGGTGAGGAGCACGTCGCCCTCGGCCAGCGTCTCCGGCGGGAACGCCCGCAGCATGGCCTTGGCGGTGCGAGGCAGCGTGACGGTGAAGGCGGTGGAGCTGAGCTGCGACTGGGCGATAGAGCGCCCCTGGGCGTCCAGCATGATGCAGGCGAAGTCGCGGCTCTCCCCCACGATGGTGGAGAAGGAGGTGCGCACGACCGCCGCGTCCACCTCGTCCATGATGGTGATGAGACGCCGCCAGAGGATCTCCAGGGTGATGCCGTCAAACACGCCCCGGCCTCCTCACTCGAACCTCATCCACAGATTGTGAAAGCGGTCGATCTCTGCGCGCATCCCGGGCGCGACGATGGCGGTGGACTCGCGCTCCTCCACGATGGCCGGCCCCGCGATGCGGGCGCCGGCGCACAGGTCCTCCCGCGCGTAGACCGGGCACTCTGCGAACCCTCCCATTTCGGGAAAGTAGGCAGGCCGCGCGCCGCGCCGGGCGCGTTCCGTGCTGGCCGGGTCCTCCGGGGACTCGGGCAGGCGGACGTCGGGAACGGGGCCTCTCGCCACAAGCCGGCAGGCGATGACCTGGAGCGCGAGATCCTCCTGAGCATAGCCGTAGGTGGCGCGGTAGCGGGCCAGGAAGCGCTCCCGGACGCGCGCCGGGTCCGTCGCCGCATCCAGGTCCGCCCCCAGCGGCACGGTGATCTCGCGTCCCTGCCCCACATAGCGCATATCGGCGGACCATTCGAAGGTGACGTTCGCAGCCTCAACTCCCGCGCTCCGAAGGATGCCCTCGCCCTCCTCGGCCAGCTCCGTGAAGACCTGGCGCATCCGCGCCGCGTGCCCGGGCGACAGCACGCCCACCAGCGCCCGCGCCGCCTCAAACGCCGCCGGCGCCACCAGGAAACCCAGCGCGGACAGCACACCCGCGCGGGCGGGGCAGAGGATCTCATCGATCTTGAGCGCCCGCGCCACGGCGTGGGCGTGGGTGGGGCCGGCGCCCCCGAAGGCCACCAGCGTGTAGCGCCGGGGATCGCGGCCGCGCTCTGCGATGTGCACCTTCGCCGCGGCCACCATGGACTCGTTGACCACGTCGAAGATGCCGCGGGCCGCCTCCGCCTCGGAGGTGCGCAACCGTGCTGCCACGGCGCCCACCGCCTGCCGCGCCGCTGCGCGGTCCAGACGCATGGCGCCGCCCAGGAACCGCTCCGCGTCCAGGTACCCCAGCAGCAGGTCGGCGTCGGTCACCGTGGCCTCCGTCCCGCCGAACCCGTAGCAGGCCGGGCCGGGACGGGCGCCGGCGCTGCGCGGTCCCACCTTGAGCAGTCCCATCCGGTCCACCGCGGCGACGCTGCCGCCGCCCGCGCCGATCTCGATCATCTCGATGGCCGGCACCCGGATGGGCAGGCCGCTCGCCGGCTTGAAGCGCTGCACGCGCCCCACCTCGAACTCCGGGGCGACCGCCGGCACGCCGTCGTCCACCATGCAGATCTTGGCCGTGGTGCCGCCCATGTCAAACGAGAGCAGGCGCGGCCGGTCCAGCACCCGCCCCAGGAAACCGGAGGCCAGCGCCCCGGCCGCCGGGCCCGACTCGATGACGCGGATCGGCCAGCGGACCACGGTCTCTTTGGTGCCGATGCCGCCGTGGGAGAGCATGTAGAAGACCGGCTGCCCGTAGCCCATCGCGGCGAGATCGCGCGACATCTCGCGCACGTACCGGGACGTGGCCGGCTGCACGTAGGCGTTCGCCACCGTGGTGCTCATGCGCACGTACTCCCGGATCTCGGGACACACATCCGAGGAGAGCGAGACCGACGCGCCCGGAAGGCGCGCGGCAACCATCTCCCCGGCCTCGCGCTCGTGGGCGGGGTTGCGGAAGGCGTGGAGAAAACAGATCGCCACCGCCTCGACGTCCTCGCGGGCGAGGCGGTCTGCGATAGCGACCAGGCGGTCACGGTCCAGCGGCACCAGCACGGCGCCGTCGCGGTCCAGGCGCTCCGGCACGTCCACCCGCAGGGAGCGCGGCACCAGCGGGGCCGGCCGCTCCAGGCGGAGATCGTAGGTGTCGTAGCGCATCTCGGTGCCGATCTCCAGCACGTCGCGGTGACCCCCGGTGGTGAGGAGCGCCGTCTTCGCGCCCCGCCGCTCGATGAGCGCGTTGGTGATGAGCGTGGTGCCGTGGATCACCAGGGAGAGCGCGTCCCCGCCGAGCCCGAGGCGATCCAGCAGCACTGCCAGGCCCTCGGTCACGGCCCGCGAGGGGGCGTCGGGCGTGGTGAGGACCTTCTCGACGTAGAGGCGGCCGCTCGTCGCGTCCCAGGCAGCGAAGTCGGTAAAGGTGCCGCCGATGTCGATGCCGAGCTCGAGAGACGCCGCCGATCCGGGCGATGGATTCACTGCCGCACCAGCGGCCGCCCCGGGAGGTCGCCGGTCACGCTTCCCGCGCGGGCCGCCACGCTCCCGTTCACGATCACCGCGTCGATGCCCGCGGGATAGGCGGCGGGCCGCCGGTACGTCCCCCGCTCGGCGATGGTCGCCGGATCGAAGACGACCATGTCGGCGGCGCAGCCCTCCGCCAGGCGCCCCCGGCCCCGGAGCCCGAAGACGTCGGCGGGGAGCGAGGTCATCCGCCGGATGGCTTCCTCCAGGGTGAGGCGTCCCTCGCGGCGCACGAAGGTCTCCAGCAACCGCGGGAAGGTCCCGAAGTGGCGTGGATGCGGCTGCAGGGGGTTGAACGGCTCGTGCAGCCGGTGGATCGCGCTGCCGATGGCGTCGGTGCCGAACATGGTGAACGGGTCGCGCATGAGCAGATCGAAGGCCTCGGGATCGAGGGGCGCGTGCAGGGTGGAGAGGTGCTCGCCTTCTTCCTGGATCAACCTCAGGAAGAGATCAACGGGCTCCACCCCGCGCGAGGCGGCGATCTCACCGATGGTGCGCCCGGCGTCGGCCGCCGCCGGGCTCCCCGGCGCCACCTCCATCAAATAGATGTCCCGCCAGTCGCTGAACATCAGGAACTCCTGGTCGAAGCCAAACTTGGGGCGCGTGCGCCGCGCCTCGATCTCGCCGCGCAGCCGCGCGCGGGAGTCCTGATCGGCGATGATCGCCCGCAGCGAAGGCACCTGCATCTCCCACGGCTTCCGCCAGTCGTAGGCCCACGGAGGCAGGATCGCGCGCGGGCCCCACCAGGCGCCGGCGGTGGGATAGGCCATCATGTCGCAGGCCACCTTCACGCCCTGGGCCCGCGCCCTGGCCATCAGGCCGATCAGGCGAGGCCCCCGCCCCCAGTTCTGGCGTCCGAAGACGCCCAGGTGGCTGATGACCACGGGCGTGCCCGCGCGCCGTCCCACCTCGATCGCCTCCGCCACGGCGTTCAGCACGTTGTGGCTGTACCCGCGGATGTGAGTCGTGTAGATCCCCCCGTATTGGGCCACGACCTCGGCCAGCTCGACGATCTCCTCCAGATCGCTGGCCGTGCTCGGCTCGTAGTCGAGACCCGTGGACAGCCCGCGGGCGCCGCAGTGCATGGCCTCGCGCACGTGCTCGCGCATCAGCCGGATCTCCTCCGGCGTCGCCGGCCGGTCTTGCCTTCCCAGCACCGCGGCGCGGACCTTCCCATGTCCCACCAGGGGGTACGCGTTGATGGAGGTCCCCCGGGAGAGCCGGTCCAGGTACTCCTCCACGCCGCTCCACGAGACCTCGGTCCCCGGCGGGTCCAGGAGCATGCGGGTGTTGGCGGGGTGCACGGGGAACGGCGAGTACCCGCAGTTGCCCATGATCTCCGTGGTGATCCCCTGCAGCACCTGGCTCTCGCAGGTGGGGTTAATGAGCAGCGCGATGTCCGAGTGGGCGTGGGCGTCCACGAAGCCGGGCGCGACGGCCCGGCCGGCGGCATCGATCACCGCAGTGCCCACCGCTGCACCGAGATCGCCCAGCGCGGCGATCTTGCCCCCGCGCACCCCCACGTCGCGCCGTACGGCCGGCGCCCCGGTCCCGTCCACCACGGTGCCTCCACGCACGATCAGATCAAACATGGTTCTCCCCTCCTCCTGACCCCCCTGAAACATCCAGCGACGTCGTTCGGTGCGTGGTGACAGACGCTCCGGATGTTTCAGGGGGGTCACCGGAAAATGCGCAGCATTTTCTGGGGTGCCTACGCCGGGGCCGGCGCGCCGGGCGCTGCGCACGCCACGTAGCGCCCCTGCCCGGGCTCCGCGATGAACTCTCCACCACGCAGAACGCGCTGGCCCCTCACCCACGAATCCACCGGCCGGCCCAGAAGCGCCATCCCCTCGAACAACGTGTAATCAGAGACGCTGTGCAGGTCCGCGGCACGCACCGTCCACCGCACGGAGGGATCCAGGATGACCAGGTCGGCGTCGGCGCCGGGAGCGATGATACCCTTCCGGGGATAGAGGCCGAAGACGCGGGCAGGATTCTCGCTGATCACGCGTGCCAGCCAGGCGGGCGAGAGCCCCCGGCGGAGCACGCCTTCGCTGTAGAGGACCGGCAGCAGCGTCTCGGTGCCCGGCGCGCCGAAGGGTACCTCGAAGATGTCTGCGGAGGCCTCCTTCGCCGTGCGGCGGTAGGGCGAGTGGTCGCTCCCGACCGTGGACAGATCCCCACGCGTCAGCCCTTGCCAGAGCGCATGACGATCGGCGACAGCACGCAGCGGAGGCGCGATCTTGGCCAGCGACCCGAACCGGGCCATGGCCCCGTCGTCGAGTGTCAGGTACTGCGGGCAGGTCTCTCCCGTGATGGGAAGCCCGCGCGCCCGGGCTTCGGCCACCGCGGCGCACCCGCCGGCCGTGCTCACGTGCACCACGTACAGCGGGCAGCCCGCTGCCTCCGCCAGTTGAATGGCGCGCCGGATCGCCTCCACCTCCGCAAACGCCGGGCGGGTGTGCGAGAAGTCCACCGGCGAGCGCCGGCCGGCCTCCGCGAATTCGTCCTCCAGCCGGTCGATGATCGAGCCGTTCTCCGCGTGCACCATGGCCAGGCCGCCCGCGGCCGCGACCCCGCGCATGGCCCGGTAGAGAAGGCCGTCGTCCAGCATGAAGCCCCGCCGCGCGTAGGCCATGAACATCTTGAAGGACGTGATGCCGCGCTCCAGCCCGTCGGCGATGTGCGCGGCGAAGTCGTCGTGCGGTCCCAGGTTCAGGTGGAAGGCAAAGTCGACCACTGCCTTCTCGCCCTCGGCCTTGAAGTGGTCCACGGTCTGGCGGGCCGTCATCCCCTCCCGGCCCCTGATGAATCCCACCACCGTGGTGATCCCGCCGTGCGCCGCCGAGCGAATGGCACTCTCCAGCGTGTCGTCGTGCAGGCTGAAGGTCTTGAAGTGGAAGTGGGCGTCGATGGCGCCCGGGATGACGTGCTTCCCGGAGGCGTCCACGACCTCGCGGGCGGCGGGCGCGGTCCCGGGCCGCCCCACGCCGGCAATCACCCCGTCCTGCACCACCACGTCCGCTTCGACCACCGCACCGCCGGTGACGACCATGCCCCCGCGGATGATGAGATCAGGTGTGCCTGCCATATGTTCTCCCTCCTGTGCCCTGCGCTATGCCATAGCCGCGGACGCGCCGAGGCGGTTCACGCAGATCCGTCCGTCTTTCACCACCAGCGCCACGCGCCGCAGGTCCTCGATGCGGCCCAGGGGATTACCGTCCACCAGGATCAGGTCTGCGCGCTTCCCTGCCTCGATGCTGCCCAGTTCTGCTTCCCTGGCCAGCGCCTGCGCGGCGTTGAGGGTGGCCGCGCGCAGCTCCTGCGCCGGCGGCATGCCAGCGCGCTCGAACAGGCGCTCCTCCAGCACCATGTCGCCGCCGGCGTCGGTGCCCGTGGCGATCGGCACGCCGGCCCGCACCGCGCGCCGCAGGCTAGTGAACCACGGCTCGGCCACGTTGAGTGCCCAGCGGTTCACCGCCGGCGACCACCCCGCCTCCCGGCCCTGCAGGATCCGGTTGAACGACGTGGAGACGGTGGGCACGACCCAGGCGCCGGTCCGATGG
>JACQTN010000600.1 GCA_016210785.1 Armatimonadota bacterium | reverse complement strand
GTTGCACTGCTGGCAGACCGAGTACAGGATGTTCTCGGGCCTGATCAGGTCATAGCCGGCCGCGGTCAGCTCGCCGGCCTCCGCCTTGCGGATCAACGCGCCGGCCTGGCCGAGCGCAATGCGGCTGGCCAGCGCGGCGGCGGTCCCAAGGAGGGCCCCTCCGGCCAGCAGTTCGCGCCGGCGCACCCGGCGCTCGTTCTGTTTGGACGCACTCCTGGCCATGTACACTCCTCCTCAATCGTGGTACTTATTGCTCTCCTGGGGATCGTCGCACAGGTAGTACACCCGCGGCTCCGTGCCCCGGTTGTCGCGGATCCGCACCACCTGGCCCGCGTTCTTCGTCAGCAACTCGTTGACCAGGCTGTGCGAGTCGTTCTTGTCGCCGAAGTACACGGCCCGGCCGATGCAGGTGCTCACGCACACGGGGACCATGCCCGCCTCCAGGCGGTGGAGGCAGAAGTGGCACTTCCGCCCGCCGCCCACCGGCGCGCCGGTGTTGTAGCGCTCGCGCAGCCAGCGGCGACCCCAGTCGTGGCTGACGGCGCGCTCGTACGGCTGGAAGGCCGGCGTGGGCTGCGTGTAGAACTTGCCGTCGTCGTAGTAGAGACCCCGGTAGGGGCAGGCTTTGGCCGCGGCGCGGAAGGCGGACTTCCCGCGGAACCTGGCGTAGTCCACGGCGACGATGCCGTCCGGCCGCTTGGTCATCGATCCCGGCGCGACCGCGTTGGCCGCGGCCACGCACGGAGGCTTGTCGCACTGCATGCACTGGGTCGGCATCGGGATGCGCTTCACCCGCGGGTAATCCCCGTTCTCCACCTCGGGGACGCTACGATACGTGACCCCGGGCGGCAGGACGTTCTCCGTCGCGCACGCCACCACGCACGCCTGGCACCCGGTGCACTTCCGGGTGTCGATCACCATGATCCAGCTCCGCTGTTCGACGGGTTTTTGGAGCGCCCGCCGGACCTCGGCCTGCATGCGCAGGATCTCGTCGGGGGCTCCACCCAGCGCCGGCATGGGCGCCAGCGGTCCGGTGGACGCCGGCGCGGCCTCGGCCGCGGCCTCGGCGCCTGCCAGAAACGCCGCTCCCACCACCGCTCCCAGTTCCAGCAGTTCCCGGCGGCTCATCGCCGGCGCGGACGGTTCTCCGTCTTGCTCGCCGGGTGGGTCGTCGCGCAGCGAGACCGTGGGCGGAACCTGCCGCCGCCGGACACGCGCAACCTTCGTGAGGTTGTCATCCCGATCCTCAGCGCTCATGCATACACGCCTCCCTGCCAGAGTGGCGAAGCGGCTTCCTGAGAGCGGCCGCTCCGCGCCGCATGCCGCCGCGTGGCAGGCGGCGGCCATCTTCGTTTCGGGAACGTCGCGGACTCTCGCTCATCCGACCATCACATCGCCTCCCAGGAGACACGTGGGGCGCCGGGAATCCGCCCGTACGCCGGGCCCCACCGGGCCCCAGAGGTGGACTAGTCCATAACGCTCATAAGGTAGCCCCGGCAGGCTGCAACCGCCGTCGGGCCTGTAGACGATTCGGGCGTCGGGCGGGCAGTGGATTGCAGCCGCGACGGACCGCCGCGCCCGCGTAGACGGACGCTGCGGTGCCGGGCCCCTTCACGGTTTCCTCCCACAGGGGCGCGGGAAGAAGCGCGGCACCCGCGCTATGTGCTCGTGGCACCATGGCGGTGGCCATCCGGCCTGCGGACGCCAGACGGGGACCCCGCTCGTCGCGGTCTGCCTCGACCGGCGTTCCAGACCGCGCCGGGCACGCAGACCAGATAGCAGATGATGAAGATCCCGACCACCACCGCCGCGGCGCTGGCCGCCGCGATCCGCGGGCCGAACCGGGGAAGCACGAGCGCGGCAACCACCACCAGCGCGCACAGAGCGATGACGCCGCTCATCATCATCCAGGTCCAGTGCTCCGCCCGCCACCGTTCCCGCCGCATGCGCCACCTCATCACCCTCAACGTAGACCCACGCCTGCCGGGCATGGTTAAGACGCTGTTAGCGTTGTTTTAAGGTAACGTTAAGGTGGAACTCCCGAAGGAACCGGCGGCATAGGACCGGGAAGCCATACATGAGTGCGAGCGGTGCGCCGGACCCGACGGACACCCCGCCGAAGGAGGATGACTCCCATGCCGGAGGGTCAGCCGCAGGCAGAGGAGAGGCCGACCGCGGCGTTCGTGCTGTCCCTGCTGGGCGGTCTGTGGATGCTGTCGAGGGGCACGATGATGTCCGGAGGCAGCGGGTGGATGTGGGGCCCTGGCATGATGCGCGGGTGGGGGCCCGGCGTCGGATGGCCCTGGCTCGGCGTCATCGCCGGGCTCGTGGTGCTGGCCGGAGCGGTGCTGCTCCACATCCGGCCGGCGGAGAGCCGCACCTGGGGCCTGGTGATCCTCATCGCGTCGGCGCTCTACGTGGTGCTGGGCGTGGGCGGGTTTCTGGCCGGCGCGCTGGGCGTGATCGGCGGCGCGCTGGCGCTGTCCTGGCGGCCGCGGGCGTAGCGCAGCGGGTCACCGGTTGCCGGCGGCCGCGGGCGTGTCGGCACGCCGCGGGGTTCACCGGGTTGGCACCGCCGGCACCGGAAACAGCGAGCGCGCGTCGCGGCTCAGAGGCTCAGGCGTGCGCGGAAGCCACGGGCAGGACGCCCTCGCGTGCCTCGGCGTCGCACTCGCCCGCCAGCAGCACGAGCAGGTCGGCGCCGGTCAACGTTTCGCACTCCAGCAGCGATTGCGCGACGCGCTCCAGGTCGCGCCGGTGCCGCTGCAGCAGGGTCGTCACCGCGGCGATGCGCTCCTGGACGATACACCGGATCTCGCGGTCGACCTCTGCGGCCACGGCCTCGCTGTAGCCCCTGCCCTCCACCGCGTCTCCGCCCAGTGGAAACGGGTGGCGGCGGGACCGCAGGGCCAGGGGGCCGAGCCGCGCGCTCATCCCGTACTCCACCACCATCCGCCGCGCCGTCTCGGTGGCGGTTTCCAGGTCGCCGGCTCCGCCGGTGGTCGCCTCGCCGAACACGAGAGTCTCGGCGGCGCGCCCCGCCAGCAGCACAGCGACCTGGTCGAGCAGCTCCGAGCGCGTCGCCGTGCATCGTTCCTCGTCGGGAGCATACCACGCGTGCTCTTCCCCGTCACTGCGCGGCAGCATCGACACCCTGCGGGGCGGCGCAGCGTGCGGCAGCAGCACGGCGGCCAGCGCGTGACCGGCCACGTGGTAAGCGGTCACACTACGCGCGTGCTCACCTGGCCGCCGGGTCCGCCGCGGCGGCCCCGCGAGTTGACGATCGATCGCTTCCTCGATCTCCGTCATGCTCAGGTCCATCCGCCCCCGCCGCGCCGCCAGCAGCGCGGCCTCGTTGGCCACGCTGGCGATGTCGGCGCCGGAGAACCCCACGGTCTGCCGCGCCAGAACATCCAGGTCCACGTCCGCCGCCACTGGCTTGTCCCGCAGGTGCACGGCGAAGATGGCGCGCCGCCCGGCCCGGTCGGGCAGGTCCAGCACGATCCGGCGATCGAACCGCCCCGGCCGCAGCAGCGCCGGATCCAGCACGTCCGGCCGGTTGGTGGCCGCCATCACCACGACGCCCGCGCCCGGATCGAAGCCGTCCATCTCCACCAGCAACTGGTTCAGCGTCTGCTCCCGCTCGCCGCTGACGCCGCCCGGGCCGTCCCGGCGCCGGCGCCCCACCGCGTCCAGCTCGTCGATGAACCCCAGACACGGGGCGTGGC
>JACQTN010000588.1 GCA_016210785.1 Armatimonadota bacterium | reverse complement strand
CGGGGACGCGGATCGGCAGCCCGGACCCTTTCTTGAAGCGGTCCGCGCGCGCCACCTCGAACTCCCGCGCCACCAGGGGCTGGCCCCCGTCGATGACACAGGCCTTGGCCGTGGTGCCGCCCATGTCGAAGGAGAGGAGGCGGGCCTCGCCCATCTCGCGGGCGGCCCGCGCCGCTGCCAGGGCGCCCGCGGCCGGGCCGGACTCCACGAGACGGATCGGGACGCGCCTGGCCGTCTCGGGTGTCGCGATGCCACCCGAGGAGAGCATCACGTGGAAGCCCCCGGGAACGCCGAGCTCGGCCAGCCTGCGCCCCAGGTCGTCCAGGTATCGCGCCATGAGCGGCATCACGTAGACGTTGGCGACGGTGGTCGAGGTGCGCTCGTACTCGCGGATCTCGGGGACCACCCCGGAGGAGCGCGACACGGGCAGCCCGGGCGCGATCTCTGCGACGAGGGCCTCCAGCGTCCGCTCGTGCGCCGGATTGCGGTAGGCGTGGAGCAGCGAGATCGCGATGGCCTCGACGCCCTGGGCCACGAGCGCCTCGATGGCGCGGCGGGCGTCCGCCTCGTCCAGCGGGCGACACGCCGCGCCGTCAGGGAGCAGGCGCTCGGTGACCTCGAGACGGAGGTGGCGCGGGACGAGCGGCGCGGGCGGATCGATGAAGAGGTCGTACATGTCGTAGCGGCCCTCGCGGCCGATCTCGAGGGCGTCCCGGAAGCCGGCGGTGGTGAGGAGGCCGGTGCGCGCGCCCTTGCGCTCGATGAGCGCATTGGTCGCCAGCGTGGTCCCGTGAATGAGGGCGCCCACGCTGGCCGCGGCACTGCTCGCCTCCCGGAGGAGCCCGACGAGCCCCTGCTCCACAGCGTGGGCGGGATCCTTGGGCGTCGTGAGTAGCTTGCCGACGCGCACCGCGCCCGTGGTCTCGTCGACCCAAACGAGGTCCGTGAAGGTGCCGCCGATGTCGACGCCGACGCGCAGCATACCAAGATACCTCTTACCCCTCTCCCGCCCGGGGAGAGGGTAGGGTGAGGGGGGAGTCCCGGGCCGCAGTGAGTGCTTTCCCCGACACGCGCGCGGTTCCTCACAGGCAGGGAGTCGTGATCGCTCCGGCCAACTATACTCCTGGAAAGGCGAGACCAGGGAGGATGATCCCATGGCGGTGATGGCGCACACCGAGCTAGCCGGCCGGTCCCCGCGCGAGATCCGGCAGATCATTCGGGAGGGCGAGTGGCGCCGGCCGACCGCGGGCCTGGCCCCGGGTTACGTCCAGACCAACCTGGTCATCCTGCCCCGGGACCTCGCCTTCGACTTCCTTCTTTTCTGCCAGCGCAACCCCCGTCCCTGCCCCCTGCTGGAGGTGACCGAGCCCGGCGATCCCGAACCGCGCGGCGTCGTTGCGGGCGCCGACCTGCGCGTGGACCTGCCGCGCTACCGCGTGTACCGCGACGGCGTGCTGGCGGAGGAACGCACCGACATCCGCGACCTGTGGCAGCCCGACCTGGTGGCGTTCCTGCTGGGGTGTAGCTTCACGTTTGAGGCGGCGCTCATCGACGCCGGCATCCCGCTGCGCCACATCGACCGCGGATGTAACGTTTCAATGTACATCACCTCGATCGAGTGCCGCCCGGCGGGGGCGTTCTACGGGCCGATGGTGGTCTCCATGCGGGCGATCCGCGCCGCGCAGGTGGTGCGCGCGGTGCAGGTGACCTCGCGCTTCCCCGGCGCGCACGGCGCGCCGGTGCACGTGGGTGATCCCCGGCAGATCGGCATCGCCGATCTCAACCGGCCCGACTTCGGTGACCTCACGGCGTTCGAGCCCGGCGAGGCCCCGGTCTTCTGGGCGTGCGGGGTGACGCCCCAGGCGGTGGCGATGCGGGCGAAGCCGCCGTTCATGATCACCCACGCGCCCGGGCACATGTTCCTGACCGACATGCGAGACAGCGACCTGGCCGTGCTGTGACAGAAGCACGCACGCTGGTGGTGCGGACACCACGGACGTGCGTGACGCGGGGGCCTCGGGAGGCAGGATCGCCGTGAAGACACGCCGGTGGATGCTGCCAGCGCTCCTCGTCGCCGGTCTCTGCGGCTGGAGCGGCGCGGCCACGGGCTTGGCGTCAACGTCGGACCTCCCGCTGGCGTTCGTCCCGCTGGCCCCGTCCCGCCCGCGGCCGCCCTGGCTCTACGGCGCCCCACAGTGGAATCCGGGGAGCCTCATCGACAATGACAGCCTCCAGTACCGGATCAGTCCGTCGCTCAGCCTGAGCCTCCACGGGCAGCAGATCGAGTTCGCGCAATACGGCACGCGCTACTCCTATGAGAGCTACGCGTACGAGCTGCGCTATGTGCCGGCACCGGCGCTGGCGCTGAGCGTGGGCCGCGTCGACGGCGGGACGGCGGGCCACACGCGCGTGAGCCTGCACTACGCGCCCCACGCCCGCCTGTCACTGCGCACCGCGGTGCGGGCCGAACCCTCCGCCACCTCCACCGACGCGGAGACGATCTACCGGCCCTGGCAGGACGCGTCGGTTCGTCTCACGCTCACGCAGCGGCGGGAAGAGGGCGCGGATCACGCGGGCGCGGGACTCCACGTGGACGCGCGCTGGGCGGGGCTGCGGCTCTCGGCGGGGTATCAGGCCTGGGAGACACGACGGCCAGGTAGCCTGGAAATCGGCACGTTCCAGACGCTGCGGGTGAGCCAGGACCGCGGCGCGTGGTTCTGGGCGCTGGCTGCGAATTCTCACGAGGCGGCGGCAGAGGTAGGGACCCGCCGGGGCCGGATGCACATCGTCCTGCGCGCCTGGGGCAATCCGCCGGCGGCGTCGCTCTCGCTGTCGACGACCTTCTGAGCACGCGACTCGCAACACCGGCACAAGTCTTTCGGTGACGCGAAAGGGATGAACGAACGTGCGGATCGCTCTGGTCTCGCTGATGACGATCGTGAGTGCGGCAGCACTGGCTGGGGCGGCCTCGCCGGTCAGGGTGGAGCATGCGGAGCGCACTGTCATTTACGAGGCAACGCTACCCAGGCCGGCCTTCGCGCCGGGAGAACGCGTGGAGCTGACCCTGACGGTGAGGAACCGGGGCGAAGCACCCGTGGCCTTTGTCTTTCCGACTGCCCAGCGCTACGACCTGTCCATCTCCCGTGACGGCGGCGCAGAAGTCTGGCGGTGGTCAGAGGACAAGGTGTTCGCCCAGGTCGTGACGCACCTGACGCTGAAGCAGGGAGAAGCCACCCGGTTTGTCATCGCCTGGGACCAGCGCGACCGCGGCGGCGGGCGCGTGGCGCCGGGCCGCTACCAGGCGCAGGCGATCTTCTTGGGGCGCCTCCCGCCTGACAGCCCGCGCAGCCTGGCGCTGCCGCCCCTGCCCTTCACCATCGGCCCGTAGCCAGTGCCCTCGCGCCGGCCCGCCCCCGCTCCTCCTGTACGTCAGTATGTCACATCCGGATCGAGCGGGAAGATGGGACGGCGCACGTGCCGGTACTCGAATCCGCTCAGGTCCAGGCGAGAGAACCCGGGCGCGTCCACGTCGATCACCTTCTTCATGACACCCTCGAAGTTGGCGCGGAAGTGCCCTTTGACTTTCAACGCCATGACGCGACGCTGCGACGGCTCGATGCCCACGCTGCGCAGCACCTCCGGATCGTTGGGGCTGAGCCGCCGCTCCGTCACCACCACCTCCACGCCGTTGACCACCAGCACCGCGGTGCGGCCCATGGCGATCTGCTGCCCGCGCCCCAGCGGCCCCTTGTAGGAACAGATCCCGTCGGAGAGGGTTCGCACGTACGCCTCCACCTCTACCGGTCCGCCGTGAGCGGGATAGGTCTTCCCGCCGATGCGGAACCCCCGCGTGGCGCCCACCCCGGCCTCCACCGCCTGCGCCACCGTCTCCGGATCGTAGATGGTCGCCACCGTGGAGCGCTCCACCTTGCCCTCCACCAGCAGCCGCAAGAGCGTTGTGGTGTCACCCGCGCCCCCGCTCCCCGGGTTGTCGGCCACGTCGGCCAGCACCACCGGCCACTCCGGCGAGGCCAGGGCCTGGCGCAGCGCCTCCTCCGCGGGCGTCACCTCCACGATGAACTCGTGCCGCAGGTCCCACATGCGGCGGGCAAACTTTTCGGCGAGGGTGCGCGCCTGCTCGGGGTTCCCGTTGGTGGTGCAGATGATGGACGCGCCGGCCTCCGGGATGTCGGCGTACGGAAAGCCGCCGAACAGGGAGATGTCCACGACGCCGGGCCGCCGCTCCGCCTCGCGCACTTCCGCGAAGAGCGTGGCCATGGGCCCGCCGGTGGTGCGCATGTTCATGCTGGGCAGCAGCAGCGGCGGCCGGACGATGGCCGCGGCGGGGCGCAGGTCGCCGCGCAGCCGCAGGGCCAATAGCGCCGCCGCCTCCGCGCCGCGCTCGCCGGTGTCCACGTGCGGATAGGTATTGTAGCCCAGGAGCAGATCGCACGCCCCCACGGTGGGCGGAGCGATGTTGCCGTGCAGGTCGAGGACGATGAAGACGGGGATCTTCGGGCCCAGCCGCGCCCGCAGCCGCGTGAGGATATCGCTCTCGGGATCGGTGTACCCGTCCGCCACCATGGCGCCGTGCAGCGCCAGCAGGATCCCGTCCAGTCCGTCGACCGCCGCGATGGCGTCGATGAGCCGGTCGCGGAAGTGCTCGTGCGCCTCCCGGGAGACCATGCCGGACGGCCACGCCCGCGCCGACAACGTGGGCACCACCTGCAGCCGGGCCTCCCGGCATCCTTCCAGGAACCCGCCCACCACGCTGTTGGTCCCCCGGTAGTGGTCAAACATCTCGTCCCCGGTGAGCACCTCGCCCCACACACCGAGGAACGCGTCCATCCCCGTGGCCAGCGTGCAGAAGGTGTTGGTCTCGTGGCTGATCTCACCGATCGCGATCTTCACGGGGACATCCCTCCTCGATGTGGCGGAGCGCCGGCCAGCACGCCGTAGAGTTCCGGGCGGCGGTCGCGCGGCCAGGGAAAGCGCCGCCGCGCCTCCACCACGTCGTCCAGATCAAGGGTCGCCAGGACGGTCTCGTCGCCGTCGGTCTCAGAGGAAGCGATCGGATCCCCCCGTGGCCCGGCCACCGTCGTCGTCCCAACAAACCTCCTCCCGCGCTCCACCCCGCGCTTCATCACCCGCACCACGAACACGCCGTTCTCGAAGGCGCGCACGCGGGGCATGATGTCACCGCCGAGTCCGGCACGGTTGACGTCGCTCTCGAACCGGAACGCGTTGGTCGGACAGAAGATGATCTCCGCGCCCTGCAGGACCAGCGCGCGGAACCCTTCCGGGAAGCTCTGGTCGAAGCAGATCTGGAGACCGATGCGGGCCGGGGGGAGCGAGAAGACGGGAAATCCCAGGTTGCCCGGCGCGAAGTGCACTCGCTCGTACGTGCTGAGCGGCGGGTCGGGTGGGGGCGGGAAGCTGCCCGGCAGGTGGACCTTGCGGTACCGCCCGACCACCACGCCGTCGGGCCCTACGACCAGCGCGGTGTTGTACCCCGTCGCGCCGTCGCGCTCGGCATAAGGAAGAATGAGACTCACCTCGTGCCGCCGCGCGCAGACCAGCAAGGGCTCCGCCGCGGGGCCCGGGAGAACGTCGAAGTAGCCCTCCACGTCGCGGTCCGGGGTCCCGGCGAAGTACGGAGTGAGGGCGAGTTCGGGGAAGCAGGCGATCTGCGCGCCCTGGCGGCAGGCTTCATCCAACAACCTCACCATGCGCGTCAGGTGCGCCCGGCGGTCCTCGTCCGCCGGCCCGAGTTGGATGGCGGCAATGCGAACAGAACGCGTCATATCGCTCTACCCCCGGAGCTGCGTAAACTCCGCTGCGGACGTTGTGGTAAGATGCCCAAGATTTCCCACCTGCCTTCCCAATGCCTCAGCCTCCCTTCATCGATCGCATGATGGGTCGAGTCAGGAGTACGGGGGCGGGTG
>JACQTN010000100.1 GCA_016210785.1 Armatimonadota bacterium | reverse complement strand
GTGGTGCGCCGTGGGCGCCGTAAGTCCGGCGAGCGCGGTAGGATGGCGCGCTTCGGAAGAATGTAGCACGTACCGGCACCGTGAGTTCGGCGAGCGCGGTACACCGGCGTACCTTGCACACGGGTCGAACGTGCCGGGGCCTCCCCCGGTCGGAAACAAGGTGAAGGCTGGAGTGGCGCAAAGTCACTCCAGCCAACCTTACCGGCCAGTGGCCCCTGAGGAGGTCTTCCATGGAACGTTTCCTGTCGGAGCGCGTGCGCGACCTGCGCATCACCGGCATCCGCGAGATTGTGCTCCTGGCCCAGGGCAGGCCAGGGATCATCCGCCTGGACGTGGGTGAGCCCGACTTCGACCCACCGCCGCACGTGCGGGCCACGGCGAAGCAGGCGATCGACGACGGCGGGTTGGGATACACGTCCTATTCAGGCATCCCCGAGTTGCGCCGGCTGATCGCGGAGAAGCTTGCCCGGGACAACCGCATCCCAGTGGATCCGGAGACCCAGGTCATCGTCACGGTGGGCGCCACGGCCGCCATGTACCTGGCCACGCAGGCGCTCATCAACCCCGGAGATGAAGTGCTGACGCCGGAGATGGCCTGGCCCCAGGGGCACACCATCGTGGCCCTCTCCGGCGCCGCCGTCGTGCCCTACCCGCTGCGGAAGGAGCGGGCGTTTGCGCCCGACCCCGTGGACCTGGCAGCGCGGGTGACCCCGAAGACCAAGGCGATCATGCTCAACAGCCCCGGCAACCCCACGGGCGCCGTGACGGGCGAGGCGGACCTGGCGGCGATCGCCGCGATCGCGCGCCGGCACGACCTGCTGGTGATCACCGACGAGGTCTACGAGAAGATGGTGTATGACGGGCACCGGCACATCAGCATCGCGTCACTGGAGGGGATGGCCGAGCGCACCATCACCATCAACGCCGTCTCCAAGACCTACGCCATGACCGGGTGGCGCCTGGGATACGTGGCCGGACCCGCCCCGCTGATCCAGCAGATGGGCCGGCTGGCGCTGTACGTGTACAGCTGTCCCTCCACCCTCAGCCAGCGGGCGGCGGTGGCGGCGCTGGGCGGCCCGCAGGAAGAGGTCGGCCGCATGGTGGCGGAGTACCGGAAACGGCGCGACCTGTTCGGCGAGGCCCTGGCCGGACTGCCCGGCGTGCGGTGTCCACGGCCGGCCGGCGCCTTCTATCTCTTCCCCGACATCTCCGGCCTGGGCATGTCCAGCATGGACTTCGCCCGCTTCCTCATCCAGGACGCGGGGGTGACGTGCGTGCCGGGGACCGCGTTCGGGCCCGGCGGGGAGGGCCACGTGCGGTTCTCCTACGCGTCGTCGCTGCGCGCCCTGGAGGAGGCCGCGGACCGCATCGCCGGGGCCGTGCGCAAGAAGGCAGGCTGAGAAGCTGTCTGGGAAATGCCAAACCAGAAAGCTCCTTGTGCAACGTCGAGGGGCCTAGCACCGATGGGAACTCACCGGATCGCCGTGACGGCCACCGAGGACTTTCCCGTGGAGATGGCGGTCGTCCATCACGTCCTGGGCGAACTGGGTGAGATCTCTGTGGTGCCCATGCCGTTCCGCCCTCTGGCGCCGGACGAGGTCGAGCACTTCACGCATGAGTTCCGGGAGGTGGACGCCGTCCTGCTGCGGCCGGGCATCTTCTCGCGGCCGCTGTTGGAGGCCGCGCGCCGGCTGCGGATCATCGCCGTCCACGGGGCGGGAGTTGACCAGGTAGACGTCGTGGCGGCGACGGAGTGCGGCATCGTGGTGACCAACGCGCCGGGCGCCAACGCCAACGCCGTGGCCGAATTGACCCTCGGCCTCATCCTCTCGCTGTTGCGCGGGATCCCGGAAGCCGACCGACGGGTACGGCTGCAGGGACAGTGGGGCGAGGCCAGGATCGTGGGACGCGAACTGCGCGGCAGGACGGTGGGGCTGCTGGGCCTGGGGGCGGTCGGCCGCCGGGTCGCTGCCCTGGCCCGGGCCTTCGGGGCGCGCACCATCACCTACGACCCATATATCGACCAGGCCGCGGCGGGGCCGGACGTTCAGCTGGTAGACCTCGAGACGGTGCTGAGGGAGTCCGACGTCATCAGCCTGCACATGCCGCTTACCCCGGAAACGCAGGGGATGGTGAGCGCGGCGTCCTTCCCGCAGATGAAGCCGGGCGTCGTCCTGGTCAACGCGGCCCGGGGCGGCGTCATCGACGAGGCGGCCCTCCTGGAGGCGCTGGAACGCGGGCACGTGGCCGGGGCCGCCCTGGACGTTCTGGCGGAGGAACCCCCGGTGTCGCGGCCCGCGCTCTTCGACCACCCCCGCGTCATCGTCACGCCGCACATGGGCGGATCGACGGTGGAGTCCCTCGACCACGTTGCCCGGGTGGCGGCCGAGGAGATTGCGCGCTGCCTGAGAGGAGAGACGCTGCGCCACGTGGTCAACCCGCAGGTCCGTCCGCGTCGATGAGGGCCCGCGGGTTCCTGCTCGCCACCGTTCTCCTGATGGCGGCCAGCGGTCTGCTGTTTGTGGTTCGCCGGCCCGCGGGTCCTCCTTCGCCTCCGCCGCACGCCGGGCCCGCCCGCCCGCCTCGCGGCGCGTCTGCCACTCCGCCGCCGCCGGTCACCGTCGCCGGCGAACGCGCCGCGGAGGTGGTGGTCTACGGCGGCACGCCCGCGGGCGTGGCCGCGGCGGTGGCCGCGGCCCGCATGGGACGCACGGTGATCCTGGCCGAGCCCACCGACGCGCTGGGCGGCGACCAGGTCCACGCCTACCAGACCATGATGGACATGAGCTACGGCCCGCGTTACTTCGTGGTCACGCGCGGGCTGTTTCTGGAAGTCTTCCGGAAGCTCGGCTACGTCTTCGATCCGCAGACCGCCGCGCGGGTCTTCCACGACATGGTGACCGCGGAGAAGAAGATCCGCCTGATCTACCGGGCACGGCTGGTGCGGGCAGAGCGGAAGGACGCCCACGTGACCGCCGTCGTGGTGCAGGAGCCCGGGGGCGACTACCGCCTCTCCGGAGAGCGCTTCGTAGACGCCACCAACGACGCCGACCTGGCCGCCGCGGCGGGCGTGCCCCACAGCCTGGGCCGCGAGGCGGGCGGCCCCGACCGCAGGATGCAGTCGGCCACGCTCATCTTCCGCGTGACGGGCGTGGACTGGCCGGCGCTGGTGGCGGCCCGCTTTGGATCCGGCCGCGGGGACCGCCTGGTGTGGGGATTCAGCAAGATCGTCGCCGCCTACCGCCCGCGCACGCCGGGCGTGGCGGCGTACGACCTGAACCTGGGCCGTCTTCCGGACGGCAGCGTGGTGATCAACAGCATCAACATCTTCGGCGTCGACGGCACCGACCCGCGCTCGGCGGCCGGCGGCCGGCGGCGCGCGCTGGAGGAGATCCCGCACTTCATCGGTCACCTGCGCGGGCACCTCCCGGGCTTTTCGCGCGCGGAGTTCCTGGACGCGGCGCCGGGTCTCTACGTCCGCGAGACCCGGCTCATCCACGGGCTGTACACGCTCACGGCGAAGGACGTCCTGTCGGGGCGCGTCTTCGAAGACCAGATCGGCGCGGCCTCCTACCCCATCGACCTGCATCCCTACGGACCGGGCGACGGCAATCCCCACGCGCCCGTGCGGCGGATCTACACCATCCCGCTCCGGTCGCTGATTCCTCAAAAGGTGGAAGGGCTGCTGGTGGCGAGCCGCGCGCTGGGGGCCACCTATGAGGCGGCCGGGTCCGTGCGGGTCATGCCCTCCACCATGGTGGTGGGCGAGGCCGCAGGCGTGGCGGCCGCGATCTCCATCGACGCGCGCGCGCTCGTGCACGGCTTCGCGCAACGGCCCGACCTGGTGGCGCGGGTGCAGGAGGCGTTGCGCCGGACCGGCGCGTTCCTGCTCACCCCGGATCTCCCCGAGGCGTTCCGGAAGCCCATCAGGCTATAGGAGCATGTCTCGGAAAGGTCATGCGCAGGGCCGGCTGCCCATGATGTGTCGGTATCGGCGCCGCGAGTTGAACGGCGCACAATCGGACTCGCGCCGCCGAGCCCGAGCATCACTGATACTTCGGTACCCGCACCGTCGCGGGTGGGGTAGTGGGGCGCCGTGAGTTCGGTGCGCCGTGTGTGGGTGAGCGCGGTGAAGCGGCGCACCTCGCACGAAAGTTGCACGTGCCGCGCGGTAGGACGGCGCACCCTCGGAAGAATGTAACACGTGCCGGGCAAGACCCTCCCCGCGTCGGACCGTTGGAGAAGGGTGGAGTGGCGAAAAGACACTCCACCCAACCTTGCCGACTATAGGCGAGCCCGGAACCAGTCGACGGTGCGGTGCAGCCCCTCCTGAAGGGATACCTGCGGCGTCCACCCCAGGCGCTCAGCCGCCAGCCGGACGTCGAGCACGCTGCGGTAAACCTCCCCCGGCCGCGCCGGCGCTCGAGCCGGCCGGCCGGGGGAGCCTGTGAGCGCGGCGAGGCGTGCGAACAGGTCGTTGACAGAGGTCTCGACACCGGTGCCGATGTTGAAGACACCCGCGGCATCAGACTGCAGCGCCAGCACGTTGGCGCGGGCGACGTCCTCCACGCCCACGAAGTCCCGCGTCTGCGCCCCGTCGCCGAAGACGGTGGGCTGCTCACCGCGCAGCATGGCGTGGATGAACAGCGCGATGACGCCTGCCTCGCCGTGCGGGTCCTGGCGCGGCCCGTAGACGTTGGCGTACCGGAGCGTCACCGAAGGCAGCCCGTGCATGACGCGAAACGCGTGCAGATACTGCTCCAGGGCGTACTTGGCCACGCCATACGGGCTGGACGGCGCGGCGGGATGGCGCTCGTCGGTGGGCAGGGAGGCCGCGTCGCCGTAGATGGCGCCGCCCGTGGACGCGTAGATCACCCGCCGGACGCCGTGCCGCACGCACAACTCCAGCAGGCACAGGCCGCCGATGACGTTGACAGCCGCGTCGCCCCGCGGATCCCGGAGGGACACGGCCACCGAAGCCTGGGCGGCATGGTGGTTGACCACCTCCGGCCGCTCCTCCGCGAAGACCCCGTCCAGGGCCTCGTCGCGCAGGTCAACCTGGTGCAGGCGGACGCCGGGCGGCAGGTTCTCCCGCCGCCCGGTGGCGAGGGTATCTACCACGGCGACGGCATGGCCGGTCGCCAGGTACGCCTCGACGACGTGGGATCCGATGAAGCCCGCACCGCCGGTGACGAGAATCTTCAATCCTTCTGCTCCTTCATCAGCCGCAGGACCAGCGCTTCCACGAAGGCGATCATGCCGACGATCAGCACCGCCAGCAGCCCGATGCTGAGCAGGATGTAGCCCAGCAGGATCAGCCACGTCAGGTCGAACCGGCCACCCACGGCGATGATGAGCGCCGGGCCGATGATCCCGCCCGCCAGCCCCGCCAGGGCGCGGGCGTGGAACCGAAGCCACCTCCAGGCGCGGATTGCGGCCGGCATGCTCTTCCGTCGAGACCTCCTTCATTATATTATTGTAAGGACCATTATACCGGTTTGAGCGTCCGGCGCGAAGGAGGAGACGCCCGTTGGAGACTGGATACGGATCGACGACGCACGCGGCGCAGGCGCGGCCCGCGCTCACCGATCCCCGGGGACGCCCCCTGACCCCCGGGACGCCCGTGCGGGTGAAGACCGAGGACGGCCTCAAGGAGGGGCGGGTGGAGTACACCAAACCCTCTGACGGCGTTCTGGTGGTCGTCTATCCCACCAGGACCGGGGCGTTCGCCCGGCTCTTCCGGGCGGACGAGGTCGAGGTAGTTTGAGAAATTTTCCGCTCCTGACTCCTCCGGAAGAAGGAGTTTGAAGGAAAACGTCGAACACAGGGGCGATAACAAGAAACGGAGGAGGTGTCCAGGGGTGGCCAAGGCCAAGAAGGGTGGAAAGAAGGGCGGCGCCAAGAAGAAGTAACAGCCGCCTGGCGGGTTTGGAGAACGGCGGGGCGTCACCCGCCGTTCGCGTTTTCTGGCCTCTCGCTCCGGGGGCCCGACCGCCAGGGGACCCGGCGTGCCGGGTTGTGTCGCGTGCGCCAATTTGACGCGGGCCCGGACGGCGTGGTAGCCTGATTTGGTAGGGCGAACGCTCCGCCGGGGCCCGGCTGGTGCCCGGGCTGACCCAGCAGGGGCGTCCGCGGAGGAGGCCGGAAGGGTGCGGCACGGCAAGAAGCGGCTCGGCGACATTCTCCAGGAGTCCGGTCTCATCACCGAGGCTCAGCTCACCGAGTCTTTGGACCGGCAGAAGCGCACCAAGGAACGGTTGGGCAAGGTCCTCGTCGGGATGGGCCTGGTCAACGAGAGCCAGATCCTCCAGGCTCTGTCGCGCCAGCTCGGCATCCCCATCGTCGACCTGTCTAACCAGCCCATCGACCCGGGCGCCGCCCGGATGATCCCCGAGTCGGTGGCCCGCAAGCACACCGTCATCCCTCTCAAGAGAGAAGGCAACACCCTCACCATCGCCATGGCCGATCCCATGGACGTCTTCGCCATCAACGACGTGGAGATCGCCACCCGCTGCATCGTGAACCCGGTCGCAGCGACGGAGACCCAGATCCTCAACGCGATCGGCCGGGCATATGCCATCAGCGGGATCGCCCCGCCGCCGGTCACACCGAGCGCACCGCCGTCGACGCAGACTCGCGGGGCACAGGAAGAGGCGGTCATCTCCACGGCCACGATGCCCATGCCCGACGTGGAGGGCGGCGAGGAAGGCGAGCAGGCTCCCGCGGTCAGGCTGGTCAATCAGATCATCACTCAGGCGCTCAAGGAAGGGGCCAGCGACATCCACATCGAGCCGGAAGAAGAGAACGTGCGGATCCGGCTGCGGGTGGATGGCGTCCTCCACGCGCTGATGACCGTGCCCAAGAACATCCAGGCCCCCCTGGTCTCGCGCATCAAGGTCATGGCGCGCATGAACATCGCCGAGCGGCGCATCCCCCAGGACGGCGCCTTCGAGCTGGCCGTGGACGGGCAACGGGTGGACTTCCGCGCAGCGGCCCTGCCCACCATCCACGGCGAGCAGGTGACGCTGCGGCTCCTGTCCAAGGGGTCGACCATCCCCACCCTGCAAGACCTGGGGCTGCAGGGCGACACCCTCAAGCGCTACGAGAAGATGATCCACCAGCCGTACGGCATCATCCTGGTCTGCGGCCCGACCGGCAGCGGCAAGACCACCACGCTGGTCAGCTCGCTCAACGCCGTGAACTCCGCGGACAAGAAGATCATCACCATCGAGGACCCCGTGGAGTACCAGCTCCCGGGCTGCATGCATGTGCAGATCAACCCCAAGGCGGGCCTCACCTTCGCCAACAGCCTCCGCTCCGTGGTCCGCCACGACCCGGACATCATCATGGTGGGCGAGATCCGCGACGCGGAGACCGCGGAGATCTCCATCCACGCCTCCCTGACCGGCCACCTGGTCATCTCCACCATCCACACCAACGACGCGGCCAGCGCACTGACGCGGCTGCTGGACATGGGGATCGAGCCCTACCTGGTCGCCTCCTCGGTGATGGGTACCCTCTCCCAGCGGCTGATCCGGGTGCTGTGCCCCCACTGCAAGAAGCCGACCTCGCTGGACGCGGAGATCAGAGAAGCGCTGACCTCCGCGCTCGGCGAGGGTTTCAACCTGCCCGCCCACATCTACGTGCGCGAGGGCTGCCCGCGCTGCAAGTACAGCGGTTACCGGGGACGGACCGGCCTCTTCGAGGTGCTCACGGTGAGTGAGTCGATCCGCAAGCTGGTCTTCGGGCGGGCGTCGTCGAACGCGGTGGGGGAGGTCGCCATCAAGGAAGGCATGACCACGATGCGCGAGGACGGGCTGACGAAGGTGGCGATGGGCGTCACCACCGTGGAAGAGGTGCTCCGGGTCACGCGGATCGAGGAGTGAGCGGAGACCGTTGACCTCCACGGAGGGGACCGTGGCGCAAGAGGCATAACCGGGGCCCGGCGGGTGGCGGACGCCGGGTCCGTTTTTTCTTTCGGGGCGCGATCGGAGTCCGGGCGACCCGCGGGAGCGCCGCGCGGCGCGGCGAGAGGAGGCTGACAAGATGGACCAAGTAGAACTCCACCCCGGTCTGCGGGGCATCTACCTGGACAACACGCGCTCCAGCTTCATCGACGGCACGGCGGGCACGCTGCTCTACCAGGGCTACAACATCCACGACCTGGCCCGGGAATCGACCTTCGAGGAGGTCACCTACCTGCTGTGGTTCGGCCGGCTGCCGACCATGGCGGAACTCAGACAGTTCGACGTCGATCTGCGCACCAACCGGGCGATTCCCCCGGGCGTGATGGCCGTCATCGACTTGATCAAAAACGGCCACCCCATGGACGTGCTGCGCACGGCGGTATCGGCGCTCGCGGCGTTCGATCCCGACGCCGGCGACAACTCCTTCGAGGCCAGCATCCGCAAGGGCGCCCGGCTCACCGCCCAGTTTCCGGCCATTGTGGCCACGCACGCGCGGCTGCGCCAGGGCAAGGCGCCCGTGGCGCCAGACCCTCTGCTCAACCACGCCGCCAACTTCCTCTACATGCTCCACGGCCAGAAGCCGGACGCGACCAGCACGCGGGCCGTCGACCTCGACCTCATCCTCCACGCCGAGCACGGAAGCAACGCCTCTAGCTTCGCCGCGCGGGTGGCCGCCAGCACGCTGGCCGACCTGCACGCCGCGGTGACCGCGGGGCTGGCGACGCTGAAGGGCCCACTGCACGGTGGCGCCGCGGAGGGGGTGATGGCGCTGGTGCACGCCATTGGCAGCCCCGAGAACGCGGAGCCTTACGTGAAGAGGTTGCTGGCGGAAGGCAAACACGTCATGGGGTTCGGCCACCGGGTGTACAAGACAGAGGACCCCCGGGCGCGGCACCTGCGCGACTTGGCGCGGAAGATGGGAGAGGACCGCGGGCTGCCAGCCTGGTACACCATCCTGACCAGGGTAGAAGAGGCGATGGCACCCCTGCGGCAGAAGGGGATCCACGTCAACGTCGACTTCTACTCCGGCGCGGTGTACTACCTGCTGGGCATCCCCGAGGATCTCTTCGTCCCCATCTTCGCCATCAGCCGCATCGCGGGGTGGATTTGCCAGGTGTTGGAGCAATACGCCAACAACAACCTCATCCGGCCGCTCCTCCACTACGCCGGCCCCGTGGATCTTCCCTACGTGCCCCTGAAGGACCGCTAGCGAGGAAGGTTGGATGGAATGGCTTTACGCCATTCCATCCTTCACCATGTGTCCGGCCGGGGGAGAGCCTTTCTCTCCCCCGGACCGGCACGTGCAACTCGGTGCGAGGTGTTCTGTTCTACCGCGCTTACCGACTGCGCGGCGCACACGCGACAGCGGGGAATCCGGAGCATCGCCGATGCTCGGACTCAGCGGCGCGAGCCCAGTCCTGCATAGTTCAACTCGCAGCGCCGATACCGACACATCGTGGGAAGCCGGTCC
>JACQTN010000595.1 GCA_016210785.1 Armatimonadota bacterium | reverse complement strand
GCGCAGGCGGAGGCCGCGGTGCGCGTGGCCAGGGAAGCGCTGGACTCCGCCGTGGTCACGGCCCGGCAGGCGGGCGTGGTGGTGCAGCGCGGCGCGCATCCGGGAGAGTACGTCCAGCCCGGCCGGCCCATCGTGGTGCTTGCCGACCTAGCCGGCGTCTACGTGATGGCCAACCTCAACGAGACCGACGTGCGGCGCATCCGCCCCGGCCAGCCCGTCGCGATCACGGCGGACGCGTACCCCGGCCGCACCTTCCGCGGGCACATCATCGGCATCGTGCCCGCCGCGGAGACGGAACTCTCCCTGATCCCCACCCGCACCAACGCCGGGTCCTTCACCAAGATCGTGCAGTGGATCCCGGTCCGCATCGCGATCGACAGCGGCGAGCACGTGCTGGCGCCGGGCATGTCGGTCACGGTCCGCCTCGAGGTCGCAGGAAGTGAGCCAGGCACTCCCGCTCGCTGAGCGCCCCTTCTACCGCTGGCTCGTCCTGGCCAACGTCATGATCGGCACCTTCATGGCGGTGCTGGACATGACCATCGTCAACGTGGCGCTGGCCCGGATCCAGGCCACCTTCACCGCTCCCCTCGACCAGCTCCGGTGGGTGCTCACCGCGTACCTGCTGGCGTTTGGGATCTCCCTGGCCTCATCCGGATGGATCATCGACACCCTGGGGCGCAAGCGCACCTTCCTGCTGTCGCTCTCTGTCTTCACCGCCGGTTCGGCCCTGTGCGGCCTCGCCTGGAGCATGCCGTCCCTCACCTTCTTCCGCATCATCCAGGGAATCGGCGCGGGCTTCATCCAGCCCACCGCCATGACCATCATCACGGAGGTCTTCCCCGGCCGCCAGCGCGGCACGGCGCTGGGCTTCTTCAGCATGGGCGCCGCCGCCTCCATCACCCTGGGCCCCGCGGTGGGCGGGTATCTGGTGGACCACGTGGGCTGGCGCTCCATCTTTTACGTGAACGTGCCGGTGTCCATGGTGGGCCTGCTCGCCACCTGGCTCATCATGCAGGAGCGCCGCCACCCCTCCCCGGCCCGCTTCGATCTCCCGGGATGGATCACCATGGCGGTGGCGCTCTCCTCCTGGCTGATGGCCATGGAGTATGGCCAGAAGGAAGGCTGGCTGCGCTCTCCCCAGATCGCCGGGTTGATGGCGCTGGCGGTGATCTCGGGCCTGGCCTTCGTCATCATCGAGCTGCGCACCCAGCGGCCGCTCATCGACCTGCGCCTGTTCCGCATCCCGCGCTTCAGCGTCGGCATCATGGTGATGTTCATCTTCGGGCTGGGGCTGTTTGGCTCGAGCTTCCTGCTCCCGCTGTTCCTGCAGAACCTGAAGCGCTATACCGCAGAGCAGGTCGGCCTCCTCTTTATGCCGGCGGGGATCGTCCAGGCAGTGGTTGCGCCGTTCGCAGGCAGGCTGTCCGACCGGATCGGCGTGCGACTCCCGGCCCTGTTGGGGATGAGTTTCGTGGCCACGGGCCTCTTTCTCAACAGCCGCCTCACCCTGTTTTCCATGGACCAGCAGGTCCTGGTGGCGGTGCTCTGCAAGGGAATCGGCTTCGGCATGCTCTTCTCGCCGCTGACCGCCGCCATCATCTCGTCCGTGCCCCGCGACCGCGTCGCCAATGCCAGCGGCCTCCTCAACCTCACGCGGCAGGTGGGCGGCACCATGGGCATCGCCCTGTTCGGCACCATGCTGGAACTGCGGCAGATCTACCACCAGTCGCTGGCGGCGCAGGCCCTGACGCCGGGCTCCGCGCCCATGGTCGCCACGCTGGCGCAGTTCCAGGAGCGGCTGATCGCCTACGGGCTGTCGGAGACGCAGGCGGCGGCGGGCGCCTTGAGCCTGGTGTTCCGCGCGGTGAGCCGGCACGCGGCGGTGCTGGCCTTCCAGGACGCGTTCTTCATCGCGGGATGCATTGCGCTGGCGAGCCTGCCGGCCATCGCGGTGCTGGGATCGCGGCGGGTGGCGGCCCGCAGCGCGAAGGGACAGGCCGCGCCCGCCGGCGTGCGGCGGGTGCCCGGCGTGGAGATGCGGGCGCCCGCGGCCGGCGGCCCGATGCCCGCACCGGGCGAGGCGCGCCGTGCACCGGCCGGCGCGGGACAGGCGCCGGGGCACGGGGTGCGTAGGCCAGGCGGCGCGCCGGTACCGGCCCGGGAGATCGGTACCGCGTCCGCGGCAGAAGTCGCCGGGGGCGATGGGGGAGGCGGCCAGTAATGCACATGGGGACGCTGGTCAATCACCGAAGCAAAGTCGCGCTGGTCGGGCTCGGGCGTGCGGAGGACGTGACCGAGCAGTTCCTGCGGGTCTTCTCACGCGTGATCACCGCGGGCCTCTCCGTTGGGGACCTGCGCCTGGAGGTCACGTTCGCGCAGGTGTACGTGCTGCGGTACCTGCACCAGTACGGTGCCCGGACGATCGGTCAGATCGCCGAGGGCCTCGGCATCACGTCCCCCGCGGCCACAAAGCTGGTGGACCGCCTGGTCATCAAGCGGCTCGTCGCCCGGCGGGAGGGACGGCACGATCGCCGGGTCACGGAGGTACGGCTCACCGCGCGCGGCAAGAGGCTCGTGGAGCGTTTCCGCGCCCGCAGGCAGGAGCGTCTCTCCCGCATCGTCAGCCGGATGTCCGGCGAGCAGCAGGCCCGCTTCGTGCAGGGGCTGGAAGCCTTCATCGCGGCGGCGGCCGCCGAAGTGAGGCCGGCGCGCGCCGCCACGTCCCTGTCCCGGCAACGCTCTCTCTAGCGCGTCCCGCGAACGCCGCACCTCTTCCGTCCCGCTGTGCCGGGCTCCCAGAAATGCGGAAGGGGAAGGGCGGCTCCCTTCCCCTTCCGCTTTGCCCGGCTCACTCCGCGCTACGTGTGCGCCACGCACTCACGACTCGGAGGGGGAGGGCGCCTCCCCGGC
>JACQTN010000593.1 GCA_016210785.1 Armatimonadota bacterium | reverse complement strand
GCCCTGGCGTACGCACTGCACGAGGCGCACCGCGAGCTGGCCCGCCTGGCGGCCGAGCGCGGCCGGCTGGCGCAGGAGGCGGAGGCGCTGGCCGCGGAGCTGGCGGCCGGCGAGCAGGCGGCCCAGGACCTGCAAGCCGCCATCCGCGCGAAGGCCGACGCGCGGCGCGCGGTGGCGGAGCAGATCATGACGGTGAAGGTCTCGCTGGCGGAGGAGTCGGCGGCGCTCGAGGGTCTGCGCTCGCGCCTGGCGGAGCGCGAGGCGGAGTGGGACGCGCTGGTGGAGCGCGGGCGCGGGCTCAACGCGGAGAGCGCGCAGCTCCAGGGCGAGCGCCAGGTCGGCGAGCAGGCGCTGGCGGATGCGCAGGCGAAGCACCGGGCGCTGGCCGCGGTGGAAGCATCCACGCGCGAGCAGGTGGCCCAATGGGAGCGTGCCCGCGGCGACCTGCGGGCCCGGGCAGGTGAGCTGGAAGAGCAGTGGCACCAGGTGCAGGCAGCGCTGCGCGAGCACGAGGAGGTGTGGCGGCGCCTGGAGGTGCGGCGCGCCCAGGGCGAGACCGAACTGTCGAGCGTGTTCCAGCGGATCCAGGAGGAGTTCGGCCTGCCGTGGGAGGCGGCGCAGGCGGAGAGCGTGCAAGGCATGGGCCGCGATGAGATCCTGGGCCGCATCGAGTCGCTGCGCGGCCTCATCGCCGCGCTGGGCCCGGTGAACATGCGGGCCATCGACGAGTACCGGGAGCTGGACGCGCGCGTGACCGACCTGCGCACGCAGACCGAAGACATCGCCGCGGCGCGCGAGGCGCTGCTGCGCCTGATCTCGCACCTGGACTCGGTCCTGCGCGTGCGCTTCCAGGAGACCTTTGACGCGGTCAACAAGGAGTTCACCGCCGTCTTCCAGCAGCTCTTCGGCGGCGGCAAGGCCCACCTGGAACTGGTCGAGCCGACCACCGGCGAGCCGGGCGAGGGCGTGGCGCAACTGCCGCTGGAAGGCGATCCGGGGATCGAGATCCTGGTGCAGATGCCGGGCAAGAAGCTGCGCACCCTGGCGGCGCTCTCGGGCGGGGAGCGGGCCATGACGGCGCTGGCCCTCATGTTCGCGCTGCTGCGCGTGCATCCCAGTCCGTTCTGCGTCTTCGATGAGGTGGAGGCGGCGCTGGACGACACCAACACGCGCAAGTTCGGTGCGCTGCTGCGCGAGATGGCCCAGACGACGCAGGTGGTCATCATCACCCACAACAAGGGCACCATGGAGGTCGCGGACATCCTGTACGGCGTCACCATGCAGGAGCCGGGCGTCAGCAGCCTGGTCTCCATGCGGCTGGCTCACGCGCCCGTGACGGCCGCGGCCCGCGCGCCCGAGCCCGCGGTAGCGGTAGTGGAAGCCGGCGACGGCTAGACGATAGGGAAGGGTGGGGTGGCTCTACGCCGGCGCTGCGCATGGATGAAGCATGACATTTCCGAGACGGGCTCGTGGAGGTACCGGAGGTTGAGGTGGCATGGTACGGTTTTTTGATCGCCTCAAGGCCGGCCTGGCCAAGACACGCCAGGCGATCACCGGTCGCCTGGAGGAATTGTTGGGCCAGCCGGTCGACGACGCGTTCTTCGAAGAGCTGGAGATCCTGCTGGTGCAGGCCGACCTGGGCGCGGGTACGGCCCGCACGGTGGTGGAACGGCTGCGGTCGCAGGCGCGCGGTAAGGAAAAGGAAGGCCTGCGCGTAGCGCTGGAGGCCATCCTGGTCGACTTGCTCGGCCAGCCCGCGCCGCTAGTGATCGAGCCGCCGCCCGCCGTCATCCTGGCCCTGGGCGTCAACGGCGTCGGCAAGACTACCACGGTCGCCAAGCTCGCGCATCACCTGCGCGGGCAGGGGAAGAAGGTGCTGCTGGCCGCCGCCGACACCTTCCGCGCCGCCGCCATCGATCAACTGGAGATCTGGGCGAAGCGCGTGGGGTGCGAGATCATCCGGCACAAGGAGGGCGGCGATCCCGCGGCCGTCGTCTTCGACGCCGCGCAGGCCGCGAAGGCCCGCCACATGGACGTGCTGCTGGTGGACACCGCGGGCCGCCTCCACACCAAGACCAACCTGATGGAGGAGCTGAAGAAGATCGACCGGGTGCTGGCGCGGGAGATGTCCGGGGCGCCTGTGGAGCGGCTCTTGATCCTGGACGCGACGACCGGGCAGAACGCGTTGCGCCAGGCGAAAGTCTTCACCGACGCGGTGGGCGTCACCGGGCTGGCCCTGGCCAAGCTGGACGGGACGGCCAAAGGCGGGGTCGTCGTGGCGATCGCCAACGAGTTGAAGTTACCGGTGAAGTTCGTGGGGACCGGCGAGACGCTGGACGACCTGCAGGAGTTCGACCCGCGCGCCTTCGCGCGGGCGCTGGTGGGGCCAGAGTAAACCGGCGGCGCCTCACTGTTCGCACCGGCTCGTCACCGGGCCATCGCGCCAGTCATCGATGATCCGGCGGTGCCCGTTGGGGCACGTGCCGTACGAGCAGTCGTAGAACCCCGCGTCCCACTCCTCCACGCTGTTCGAGCAAAACTCTTGGCGCATCGTATTTTCTTGACGCGACCCCGCCAAAGGGGTATGCTGAAAATCTGTAAAGGTACGAACCTTTACAGGTGACCGCGAGGCGATGTCCGATGCGACGCCAGCTGGGCGAGCGGCTGCAGGTGATCCGCATGATCGACGTCTACGCGACGCTGCTGACGCCGCGGCAGCAGCAGTTGCTGCGCCTGTACTACCATGAGGACCTCTCCCTTGCGGAGATCGCGGAGCGGTTTGGGGTCACGCGCCAGGCCATCCACGACAGCCTCAAGCGCTCGCTGAACGAGCTGCGCCACCTGGAGGGCACGCTGCGGGTCGCGCAGCGCGGGCAGCGGGAGGAGCGTAACCAGCAGGAGCCGCGTGACCCGCGCGAGCAGCGGGCGCACCCGGCGGAGCGTGGCGGGCAGGACCGCTCCGCCCCGGAGAGCCTGGACGACCGCCTCACCTGGGTCGAGGGAGAGCTGACCCGGCTGGCAGAGTTGATGGGCGATCCCAGGCTCGTCCTGATGGCCAGACGCATCCGGGGTCTCAGGGAACGGCTATGAGCCGCACCGGGTCCGCCGACCACTACTTCGCGGCGGCGCCCCGGGCTCCGCACCGGGTCCGGGAAGTCCAGGCGTGGTTGAGGGGGCGGGAGTTTCGCTTCGCCACCGACCGGGGCGTCTTCGCCCGGGGCGGGGTCGACCGCGGCACGCGGCTGCTCATCGAAGCGATGGAAGTCGGTCCCGGCGATGACGTGCTAGACCTGGGCTGCGGGTACGGGCCGGTGGGCCTGGTGGCCGCGGCCCTGGCGGAACGGGGGCGGGCCTGGCTGGTGGACATCAACGAGCGCGCCGCCGCCCTGGCCG
>JACQTN010000578.1 GCA_016210785.1 Armatimonadota bacterium | reverse complement strand
TGACCGCCAGCGCGCGCGCGCCCAGACGTGCTGCCTCCTTCTCCGCCTGCGCGATGTCGACGTCCGCCAGCGCCACGCACGCGCCCTCCGCCAGCAGCCGCTCCGCGATCGCCAGCCCGATGCCCCGGGCCGCGCCGGTGACCAGCGCGTTGCGCCCTGACAACCCCTGCCCGCCCGAAACCGCCACCACGATGCCCCCTCCTCAATGGTCCGTCTGCCGCGATGCGCGCACCACGGCCAGGCGTGGGTGCGCGCGTCGACGATCACAGGACCCGCCCCGGGTTTGGCCAGCCTACCTCCCCGACGTGATCCCGACGGAGTGGAAGTTGAAGAGCCCGGAGTAATTGTAAGGCTGCACGCCCTGCACCTCCGGCCGCGCGGCGATCACCGACAGCGTGGTGCCCAGGGCAAGCAGCGGCAGATCTCTCGCCACCAGCCGCTGGATCTCCACGTGCAACTGCCGGCGCCGCTCCACGTTCATCTCCCTCCGCGCCGTCTCCAGGAGCTGGTCCGCCGCGGGACTGGCGTACTTCGAGTAGTTCGCGGGCCCTCGCGAATGCAGGAACGGCGTCAGGTACTGGTCTGCCTCCATGCGCGCCACGGACCACACGCCGATGTTCCACTCACCCTCCGCCATCCGCCGGGCGAACAGCGCGCGGTCCACCAGCTCCACGTCCACCGGCATGACCGGCGCCAGGTGATCTTTCAGCATGAGGGCGTACTCTTCGTACGCGAATGCCTTGCTGTAGATGATCTTGATCCGCGCGCCGGCCCCGGCCTGCTCGAAGAGCGCCTTTGCCCGCCGCGGGTCGTGGGCGTAGGTGGGCACGTTCTTCGTCCAGCCCAGGATGTTGGGGCTGAGGATGCTGGGGTTGGCGACGACAAACCCGCCCAACGACTCCACCATCTTCTCCGTGTTGACGGCGTGGGCAATGGCCTGCCGCACCCGCGGGTCGCTGGTCGGCGCGCGCCTGGTCTGGAGGTAGGCCCAGTACTGCCCGCTGGGCGCGGAGAAGAGTTTCAGCTTCGTCTGGAACCGGCTCACGGCGCGGTACGCGCCGATCTGCTTGACCGAGACCGCGTCCAACTCCCCCTTGAGGATCGCGTAGATCGCCACCAGTTCCTCCGGGATCACCCGCAGGGTCACCTGGCGGAACCGCGGGCGCCCGCGGAAGTAGTTCTCGTTGGCGACCAGCACGATCTTCTCGCCGGGAATCCAGTGCTCGATCATAAACGGCCCGGTGCCGATGGGTCTCGTGGCAATGTCCTTGCCCAGCGCCCGGGTGGCCCGCTCGCTCATGATGAACCCCGACTGCCAGGCCAGGGTCCCGGCAAACGCCGCTGACGGCTCCTTCAGCACGAAACGGACAACGTAAGGATCGGGGGTCTCCACGCGGTCCACCACGACCCACTGCAGCCGCTCGCGGGACCGGGTGACCGGATCGAGGTGGCGTTCCACGGTGAACTTCACATCGCGGGAAGTCATCTCGCCGTAGCCACGGTGGAACTGCACGCCGCGCCGCAGCCGGAACGTCCAGACCCGGCCGTCGGGAGAAATGGTGAAGTCCTCCGCCAGGTCGGAGACCGCGTCGCTGGTCCCCGGCTTGAACTTGAGCAGGCCGTTATAAACGTTCTCAGCGATGAGCCGGTCGCCGGCGATGCTCAACTGCGCCGGATCGAGGTTGATGATGTCGTCGCTGGTGGCGAGCCGGAACTCCGCGGCGCCCTGGCTCGACGCCGCGCCGCCACCGGCCATCGTCACCGCCAGAATGAGCCCCAAGACCAGCGCGATCTTCCCCATGATCATAACCCCCAGGGACCGGTGTCGGCCGCACCGCCGTGCGAGGCCGCAGCGCCCGCAGCGCAGTGTTCTGCCAACGCTGTACGACACCGGGGAGTGATTTCCTATCACGGTCGGCGCGCTCCAGGCGGCGAGAAGGCCGCGAGGCCGGGCGGGCAACCCGGGAGCATTTTGCGGTGGCAGGGCTGGCCGGCCTGGCGTGGGCCCAGGGCGCCTGTGCGACCAACGCCTGCGTTCGCAACAGGATCCGGAGCACCGCCGATCCCATCCCCGGGACCGGGACCTGCTGGAAGTGGGGCCGCGTAAACTTCTACAATGCGGTAAGGTAGCGGCGGCAGACCGGGCCACAGCTCGCAGACCCGCCCGGGACGCGTCCCGGGCGGGTCTGCGCGTTGCTACCGCCTACCCGAGCGCGCCGGCGACGCGCTCGCAGATCTCCGAGAGGATCGCCGGTGTGGCGGCGAAGTTGAGGCGGGCGCAGTGGGCGTCACCGCCGAACTCGTCCCCGTCGTTGAGGGCCACGCGCGCCCGCTCCAGCAGGAAGGCCGCCGCCGGCTGCCCCAGCTCCAGCCCTCCGAAGTCGAGCCAGGCCAGGTAGGTCCCCTCCGGCGTGCGGTGCCGCACGCCGGGTAGACGCTCGCGCACGAACGCGCCCACGAACTGCCGGTTCGCATCGAGCTGCCGCATCACCGCGTCGAACCAGGCCGCGCCATCCTTCCATGCCGCGGTGGTCGCCCGGATGCTGAGCACGCTGGGCGCCCCGCGGATCCGCGCCGGGAGCGCGTCGACCCGCTCGCGCAGCGCGGGACTTCCGAAGATCGCCACGGCGCAGCGCAGCCCGCCGAGGTTGAAGGACTTGGTGGCGGAGGTCATGGTGATGGTGCGCGCCGCGACCTCGCCGCCGAGGGCGGCGAAGGGGATATACCTGTGCCCCGGGAACACCACGTCCATCCAGATCTCGTCGGCGACCACCACCAGGTCGTGCTCGACCGCGACGGCGGCGATGGCCTCCAGTTCGTCCCGGCGCAGCACGCGTCCGGTGGGATTGTGCGGGTTGCAGAGGAGCAGGAGCTTCGTACGCGGGTCCGCGGCCGCGCGCCGCAACCCGTCCAGGTCCAGCTCGGCGGCGCCGCTGGGATCGATCAGGCGGTTGTCGACGATGCGGCGTTCCTGCGCCTTGATGCTGGTGAGAAACGGAGGGTAGATGGGACCCTGGACGATGACGCCGTCACCCGGCTCCGTGAAGACGTGGATGGCCAGGTGCAGCCCCTGCACCACGTCGGATAGCGCCGCGAAGGTGTCCGGTTCGGGTTCCCAGCCGTGACGGGAGGCCATCCAGCGCGACGCCGCGCAGAACATCTGCTCGAGATCCGCGGCGGGCGCGTAGCCGAACGCGGAGTGCTGCACTGACCAGGCGAT
>JACQTN010000577.1 GCA_016210785.1 Armatimonadota bacterium | reverse complement strand
GGGCCGCGGCGATGCGCAGGTCCAGGTTATCATAGGTATCATTTTTCTTCCTCATTGAGTCCAAAATAGTGTTAATTTCGTCATTTGTCAAGCCAGAAGTGTATCAAATGCGTACATTTCTACCGTCGTGCCGCCAAGGGCCCGATTTCGGTTCGCCTCGTGCTCCGCCGGCACGCACCGAGGGCTACAAAGGGACTTGAAACGCATGATCCGGAGCGATTCTCGGGGGAAGATTGGATCCGAAGCGCCTACCTGGGGACCTGAGGGAGAAGCGTCTGCGCCAGCAACTCCAGCCCGTCCAGGTCGTCCAGTTCCAGCCACTGCAGCATCACCCGCTGCACGCCGGCCTCCGCCAGCGGTCCCACTTGATCGACCACCTGCGACGGCGTCCCCACCATGACGCCGCGCTGCCGCAGTTGCGCCACGTCGCGCCCCGCCAGCCTCTGTTGCACCTGCTGGTCGTCGCGGCCGAAGACCAATCCGGTCATCAGCGAGCGGCGGATCTCGCCGGGATTGCGGCCGTGCTTCTGGGCCAGGGCGTCGAGGCAGGCGCTCAACTCCGCGAACTTCTCCGGTGGCGCGAAGACCGCGTTCCACTCGCGGGCGAAGCGGGCGGCGAGCGGGAGGGTGCGCCGGAGGCCGTTGCCGCCGATCAGGATCGGCGGGCCGCCCGGCCGCTGCGGCCGCGGCAGCAACATGGCGTCCTGCAGCCGGTAATAGGTCCCGTGGAAGGTCAGCGGGTCATCGCGCTGGAGCAGGTGCGTGATGATCCGCAGGGCCTCCTCCAGCCTGGCGAACCGTCCGCGCATGTCCAGGAGATCGAAGCCGTAGCTGGTGTGCTCGCGCTGCTGCCAGCCGGCGCCCACGCCGAGGGTCAGCCGGCCGCCGGAAAGGTCGTCCACCGCCGTCGCCATGCGCGCCGTCATCACGGGATGGCGGAAGGACATGGGCGTCACCAGCGGGCCGAACGGAATGCGCCGCGTGTGGCCAGCCAGCCAGGTGAGAGAGACCCACAGCTCCAGCGACGGCTTGTCCGGCGGGTTCATGTTGGTGAAGTGATCGGAGCGGTACAGCGCGGCGAACCGCAGGTCCTCCACCGCCGCGGCCAGGCGCTGCCAGCGGGACCAGGTCAGCCCGTTCTGGCCCTCGATCATGATGGCCACGTCCATGCGGGCTCCCTCCTCTCGGTGGCGCGCACCACGCTTCCCCCCGCCGCAGACCGCGCCACCGCGAAACCCGGCCGCCGCACGGGCAACGGGCAATCCGCGGCCCGGCCCGGACCGGATCTAACGCTGGGTCAGAAAGCGAAGCCCGGAGATCAGGAAGTAGGCGCTCATGGCGATGACGAACACCCCGCACACGCCCAACACGGCGCGGTACACGCCGGCGGGAATGCGGCCGCGTCCGGCGCCGACGACGAACGCCAGGAGGCTGGTCCACCCCAGGTCCAGCGCGATGTGGCCGACGAAGAACAGCAAGACGAGGGCCACGACCCCGAACCGGCTGAACAGCACGTAATAGCTGGCGCCCACCGTCACCCACCACAGCAGCCAGTAGGGGTTGCCGAGGGTGGTGAGGATCCCCGCCCGCACCAGCTCCATGCCGGCGGTGGCAGTGCCCCCGGGACCGGCGGCCGTCCCGGGACTCAGCGCGGCGCGCCGCGCCGCCTCCACGATGCCCCATCCCATCCAGGCCAGCACGACCCCGCCCAACAATCCGACGACGCCCGCGACCGCCGGTCGTTGCAGCAGGTGGTTCATGCCGACGGCCAGCGCGACAAGCATCAGCAGTTCGCTGACGGCATGGCCCGCCGTGATCAGCGGTCCGGCCACGAACCCGCGGCGCGCGCCCTCGCTCACCGCCATGGCCGAGATCGGCCCCGGCATCAGGACGCCCGAGAGGCTCACCGCCCACCAGGTGAAGGAGATGGTCAGGAGTTCCACCATGTCACCTGTAACTACGGGCCCGTCGACGAGACTTCCTGTAGGATGCCCTCAAATCGAGTGACATGCCTGTGACAGAGAAGGGATATCCTCTCGGCATGGATGCGGTGCGATGCCCGCGGACTCGAAGGAAGGTGGGAGGATGCGGCGTATTGCTCGGGCGCTCGGGCTCCTGGGGGCGGTGGGTCTGGCCGCGGGCTTGGCGCAGACGCACGCAGCTCCGGCTCCGGTGGTGCAGGAGGTACGGGTAACGCTTCGGGAGTGGGCCGTCGAGCCCAGGGAGATCACGGTGAGGCCGGGACGGGTGCGCTTCGTCGTGCGCAACGCCGGCCAGCGGCAACACAACCTGAGCATCCTCGGACCAGGACAGGCCTCCGACGTGAAGGTCACGTCAGACAACGTCGGTGCGGGCGCTACCCTGACCTTCGAGGTGGACCTGCCGAGGGCGGGCACCTACCTCGCCTACTGCGACATCGAGGGGCACCGTGACCGCGGCATAGAAGGCCGCCTCGTGGTGGGGAGCGCATCCACGGCGCCGGCGCGGCCCGGCTCGCCGCCCGCGTTTCCGGCGCCCCCGCCGATGCCGTCGCGGTCGTACGATCGGTAGGGCGCCGGCCGCATTACCTGGCGCGCCAGGCCTCCCACAGGCGGCAGTAGCCGGTGGGGAACTGCCGGAAGTTCCTCACGTGCACGGCGACCACGGTCCGGGTGTCGGCGTAGTAGAGGGGTACCGCGTAGTAGTCGTCGTAGGCCAGCCGCTGGATCTCAAAGTACAGGGTCCTCCGCCGCTCCGGGCTCATGGTAGCCTGCGCCTGGCGGGCCAGCCGGCTGATGCGGGGGTTGCGGTACCCCGCCCACCGGGCCAGGGCGCCGTCCTCGTAGTCCAGGGCAAAGCCCACCAGCGCGCCGGGGTCAGTGATGTCGCTGCTGTAGGAGTGCTTCAGCATGTCGAACTGGCCCGCCTGCCGCCGCCGCAGCAGGTGCGCGGGCGGCAGCGTCGTGACCCTGAGGTCGATGCCGGCCGCCTTCAACTGCTGCCGCATCAGAGCGCCGGTGTGGGCCGCCTGGCCATCGCCCGCGGCAATCAGCATCTCCGCGGAGAAGCCGCCGGCCATGCCGGCCTGGCGCAGGGCCGCCCGGGCCAGGCTCACGCTGTACGCGTAGGGCCGGAGCGTGTCGTTCCAGTACAGCATCGGAGGCAGCATGCTGGACGCCACCCGGCCGTAGCCAAACAGGACCCGCCGCACGATGGCGTCCCGGTTCACCGCGTGGTTGATCGCCTGCCGTGCCCGCAGCGCACCGAAGGGAGAGCGGGCATGGTTCAGCAGCGCGTGATCGACGCGCATCAGCGGCACCAGGTACACGTCAAACCGGTCGTCCCGCTGGAACCCCGCCACCTGATCGGGCGGGACGCTCGTGGCGATGTCGATGTCGCCGCGGCGCAGCCTCTCCACCCGGACCCGGTCGTCGGCCAGCACCTCAAACCGCACCTCGTCCAGGTAGGGGTAAGGCTTCTGCCAGTAGGCGGGGTTGCGGCGGAGCGTGATGTGGCGTCCCTTCACCCACTCCGTGACCATGAAGGGGCCGCTGCCGACCGGCGCCTTCCAGAAGGCGCGTCCCTTCTCTCGCGCCAGACGCGCCGGGATGATGGACGCGGCGAGGAGCGAGAGGTCGGCCAGCAGCGGCGCCCACGGTTCCCTGAGGTGGATGACCACCGTGCGCGGATCGGGCGCGGCCGCGCCCGCCATGGGGGGAAACCGGCTTGCGCGGGACGAGGCGCGGCCCATGGCGCGCTCCAGGGAAAACCTGACGTCCTCGGACGTCACGGGGTCGCCGTTGCTGAAGGTGAGCCCGCGGCGCAGCCGGAACGTCCAGGTCTTCCCGTCCGGGCTCACCTTCCAGCTTTCCGCGGCAGCCGGCTCGACGCGGCGGCCGTCGCGGCCCACCCGCACCAGCTGGTCGTACAGGTGGAGCAGAGCCCACGTGGACGCGCCGTCGGCGGGAACGATGGGATCCAACGAGGCCAGGTCGCCGTCCGCCAGACCCACGGCAAGACGGCCACCCGCCTTCTTCCCCGACCGGGCGGGCGCGGGGAGCAGCGCGACGATCGCCAGGATCACGAGCAGCGTGGCAACGAGGGATCGTGGCGGAGTCATCGTCGGGTTATCGGCACTCCTTCACCTACCGGGCGATCCATGTGGTACGCAGGCCCAGGCACGACGTGTTCTGCCAGTGCGTGTTCTTCCAGTGCTGGAAGCCGTGCACGTGCTTCCGCACGGCCCCGACCCGGCCTTCGTCCAGCAGGCGGTCGAGCTGCGGGTCGGAGTCGTTGACCTGGTTGAGCCCGGCGCCAGTCCAAAAGCTCGGAGGAGAAAGACCGCCGCCAGCACGCCCGGCGTCGTGGGGACCGCCAGGATCACCCGACGAAGGAGATACGCCCCCAGTCACGATCCCTCCCCCGACCAGGGATGCGCGGGGCGCCCGGTGCGCGTCGCCCCGGGTCCCCCGCCCCACGGCAGCCGCGGGCGCCGGCAGGCGCCGGTGCCTGCTCCTCAGCGCAACACGTAGAGTTCCCGGCCGCCGGTCACCACCAGCGTCCCCAGCGTCTCCATGAGCTTCCCGTACCGGGGCTTGGCCATGACGCCCGTCATCGCCGCCTCGATGTCGGAGAGGCTCTTATACTCCTGCTCCCACACTACCGTGAAGAACTCCCCCGACAGGTCGGTCATGAAGCGGCTGTTGCGGTTTCCGGCGATCAGTTTGTCCATCTGCTTCAGGACGTCTATGGTCGCCTGCCCTTTTCGCCACCTGGTGCGCCACCACGTCCTGACGATAATCATGAGAAACCTCCCTCCCACGGGATTCACTGCCTGACTGGCGAGGGGTGTATTCGCGAGAGCCTGCTCGCTCCCTGCGTTGGTAGGGATGCGCCGCGCCCGCGTGGAACGCTGATAGAGAGAGCCAGGGACATGATCGTCAGCCTGGTCGTGGTGGCTCTGGCGCCCGTCCTGGGGCTCCTCGTCCCGCCTCCAGGGATTCCGAACGATCGGGGTGAATGTTTCATGAATTGCCGGCTGGAACTTCGGCAGGGGCGCGGGGATCGCCCTGTGATTCACCGTCTTGCCGCCCTGGGTGCTGCGCCATCCATGCCGGGCGCGTTTCCTCCCCTCGCGGCACCCGCGCCACCGTCGGCGCCCGCGTCCGGGGCGTGAAGCTGCCGGCGGCCGCGGATCTGGACGGGGACCGCGTGGGCAACGCGTTCCTCCTGAACATGCGGCGACAGATCGCGGACATCCGGTGTCTGTTCGCCCAGGCAACTCTCTTATGAACGCGGAGGGTGATGTGCCCGGAAACCCGATGCGTATTCGGATCTCGCGGCGGACATTTCTGGCGGCACTCCCTGCCGCGGGGTGGGCGCTGGTGCGCGGCGCCGGGGTGCCCGTTTCCGCGCGGGCGGCCCCGGCGCCGCGCGTGCAGACAGCCCCACGGGGCCCCACCATCCCGCGCGGGTGGATCGTCCACACCAACCCTCTCCTCGGGTTCGCCGCCGCCCATCCCCGCGGCTGGACGGTCCGGCCCCTGGAGCCGGGGCTCTTCCAGGTGAACGACCGCTCCAACGGGTGGGCCGGCGCTCGCGTCTACGCCCAGATCTTCGCTCTCAAGCGCCCCGCGCGCGCCGCCGAGATCCTCGACCTGGTCGCCGCCCTGTTCGGGACCGCCTATGCCGACTTCCGGCCGGTCTGGGTTCGCTCCACTGGCACCCGCCCGGAGGCCGGCCTCCTCCGCGCCTCGTTCACCTACACGGACGGCCCGCGCAAAGCCGCCATCGCCTGCCTGGTGGTGGACGACGCGGCGGCCGTCTACGGGTTCGACGCGCCTGCCGGCGTCTACGGCGCGCGCCGCAACATCCTGGCTAACGTGGTGCGGACCTTCAGATTCGTGCCCCCGGCCCTGAGGGTCAGGCTGGCGCAGGAACCGATCGAGCGCGCCTTCCGCGTGCCCCTGCCGGAGGAGTGGAGGGCGACCCTGTCCGTCTCCCGGCCGTACCTGGCGCCGGTGATTGCGGTGGCGGCGACGCACCCTTCCGGCAACGCCGGCCTCGAGGTCTCCCTGCCGCGGCGCCCCCTCTTCACCCTCCCCCACCCCTCGCTCGAGCAGATGGGACTGCACGAGGGCGAGTGGCACACGCGCGGGGCCGGGGTCGGCGTCGAACCGTCCCTGATCGCCCGGTACCATCCCGACACGCGGTACGTCAAGGACCTGCTGCTGCGGGGGCGCACCGACATCGCCCTCATCCGCCGGGGCGACCGGCCGGACCTCACCCTCGGCCCAGAGCAGGAGGCGGTGCGCACCCTGATGCAGGGCCGCGTGGATGCGGGGGAGATCGAGTACCGCTGGAAGTTCGGCGACGCCCCGGCGCACCTGGGCAAGGCTATCGTGATGACGCAGATGGTCCCCGACCCGGCGACCAGAAAGGGGGGCGCCTGGGAGGCTTACCTGCGCTCCTGCTTCGCGCCGGAGGCCGACTTCCCGGCCACGGATGCGGCGCTGTTTGTCGCCGGCAATTTCCTGGAACTGGACCCCGGATGGTACGCGGGCGAGTTCCGGGCCTTCGCCGAGCGGATGGAGCTCATCCGGCCGATCAGCGCGGAGCTGCACGCCTTCTACGCCGAGACCATGCGGCGCCGGGGAGAAGCCACGCTGCGCTTTGTCCAGCGGTGGGGGAGCCTGGTCCAGGGCGCGGCCGGCATGGCCGGGGGCGCGGGACGGGACTACGGCGCCGTGGGTGAGGGGCGGCTCGTGGACGCCGTCCCCGGGCTGGCCCCCCTGATCCAAGAAGCATGGTGACTGGCGGGCGGTATGATATAATATTCGTTAAGCCACGTTTGACGGCCCCGTGAAGCCCGCGCGCTCAAAGCACCCCGCACGGCGCCACCCCGGGCAGGATTGGTGCATGGTCATAGGTGCTGGCTCGGCTGGACCACCCGCCGGGCCGTCC
>JACQTN010000573.1 GCA_016210785.1 Armatimonadota bacterium | reverse complement strand
GCTCCGGCTGCTGGACCTCGCGGCTGGGCGGGTTCGCTGGGTCAGAGACTACGTGACCAGTACGTGCTGCGGGGAACCCGTGGTGCGGATGACGCCTGATGCGCGCTACGTCCTGGTGAACGGGGACACGCCGACGCTGTTTGTTGGATCCTCCGGGCGGGCGGTACGCGTGTCGGCGTGGTTTCGGGCCGGACCGGTCGTGGACACCGATCTCTCCGCCGACGGCCGCTATCTCGCTGTGGTCACGCGGTCCGGCCACCTCACCGTCTTCTCGACGGTTCGGGGTCAACCCGTGTGGTGGACCCGGCTTCGCGGCGAGTTGTTTTCGCTCGCGGTCTCTGAAGATGGGACACGGGTCGGCGCCGCCTCCGAAGAGACGCTGTACGTGTTCGACATCCGCACAGGCGCCCGCGTCTTCGTCCATGCCTTCGGAAAGTCGCGTATTGCCAGCCTCGGCCTCTCGCGAGATGGGCGCCGGGCCGTTGTGGCGAGGAAGACTCCTGAGGGTCAGCTGGCTGTCGCCCTCTTGCTGACCGATCGGGCCGGGCAGGCGTGGGAACGGAGGCTTGGTCCGGTCAGCGTGCCCACGTTGCAGGTCTCCCGCGCGGGGAGCGTCGTGAAGGCGGGCGACTTTCTGGGCCGGGCTGTGACGATTCTGTCCGGTGATGGGCACACGCTATGGCGGTCGCCGCCGGGGCTCGAGCCCGTCGAGGCGGCGCTTTCGCCCGACGGGACGCTGGCGGCGGTGGTGACCGGTTCCCGGGTTGAGATCAGGAAGATCCGGGGGCAGGTGCTGTGGAACACGCAGATCCCGGGGTATGCCCTGAGCGTCCGCTATGGCGGGCCGTGGGTCGCCGTGACCGGCAGTCCCGATCGGACGCAGAAGGTGCCGGACCATGTCTGGTTTGTGCGCGTCCCCGACCTGGCGCGGTAATCCGCGGCAGCATAGCCAGCGAGCTGACCCGAAGGCGCATGAGCCCTCCGGCATTCATGGCTGGGCCTGGGCCATGGCCGTGGCGACGGGGTTCGGTTCGCTGCTCTGGATTGTGTTGCCCGCGGTGCTCGTCGGCGTGATCTACCTCGCCGTGGTGCTCTGGCTTGCCCGTCTGCCGGCTAAAGAGCAGGGGACCGCCGCGGAAGAACACGAGACCGGCGTGGGCCTATCAGGTTCCTGCGCGTCGGGGGATCCAAGCCGATACCTGTAAGGTGTCGGAGCGCGGCGCGCCCGGCGCCGGGGCATTCCGAGCATCCCGGAGCCATCCCTGGCGACCGTTTCCCGGACGTGAGGTCCTGTGGTATGATAGGGCAAGACCGCGTTGGAACGGCGGCCGTTGCGCGGGAGGTGCGTACGAAGTTGCGCTGGACGATCGCGCTGGTTGCCATGCTGGCCTTGCTCGGCGCCGGCACGCACCTGTTCGAAGTGCACGTCGATCACGGCGCGGTCCTGGTCGTGGCGTGCCTCCTTCTCATCGGGCCGTTCTTTCTGGCGTGGCTGGGTGATGCGCGCTCTGCCAGTGTCCGAGCACGGAACGATGACACGAAGGTGATGCCCGGTAACGTCACCTGGGTCCTCCATCGGATGTTTCTGCCGCTCACGCGACCGCCCACCGACCTCAGCCTCCTGCAGGTTTTCCTGCATTAATTCAGGTCCTCCAGGCTGCCGCGATCCCCAGCGGAGGAGCGGCTTTTTGTGTTGGTCCGCCTCCTGATCGGACGGCGGTCCACGTTGCGAGAATATCAGGCCAGGAGGTACCTCGGTATGCCCGATCGTTCCCCCAGCCCCGGGGCTCAGCGGGGCGGGAAGGTCACGAGTGTAGCAAAGAATGCGCGCGCCGTACGTCCGCGCAGAACACTCACGATGCTGCTGATCGTGACAGGTGCCGCATTGCTGGCCCTGGTAGTCCTCGTTCTGCTCGACAGCGCCGGGCTGGTGACGGCGCCATGGTCGCGGGAGACACGTCGGCCGCCAACCGCCGCCCGGCCGCCTGCTCCCGGCGCGGCGGTGCGGACGGCGGCCGGGCCGGCAGCGCCGGACTTCACCTTACCCGGGCTGGAGGGCGGACAGGTCCGCCTCTCCCAGTTCCGCGGGCGGCCGGTGATGCTGAATTTCTTCGCCGCGTGGTGCGCGCCGTGCTGGAAGGAGATGCCGGTCTTTCAGCGGGCCTATGAGCGCTACCAGCCGCAGGGGTTGGTGATCGTGGGCGTCGGAGTCCAGGACAGCAAGGACACGCTTGGCGGCATGATGCGGCTGCTCAAGCTGACCTTCCCCACGGCCTATGACGGCGACGGTGCCGTGGCGGTGACGAAGTACCGTCTGAGGGGTCTGCCGGCGAGTTTCTTCATCGACGGCGAGGGGGTGCTCCGCGGACAGTGGTTGGGACCGATGGATGAACGCATCCTGGAGCGCCATCTGCCGCTGATCCTAGCGGCCCGGTGACCCTTTGCGGATCCCCTGGAGCATTCACGGGGGCCTTGGCGTCTTCGGGATGAGTCTTCTCAGGCGCAAACCTGAGGACAGGAGCGGGGAAGCGACGGAGGCCGATGAAAGGGGAATTTCCATGCGAACACCGAGACCCATCCTGCTGATCGTGGCCGTTGGACTGTGGGCGGCCCTGGGATATCACGCATCCCGGGCTGCGCCCGCAGGGGAGACCCTGCCGGTGCTGGGGCAGGAGGGCGGCGCGATTGTCCTGACGCTGCCGCAGGGTCCCACCGATATAGCGCTGGCAACTGACAGGCCCGTGGCGGTGGTGAAGGTCGTGGGCTTTAACGCCAGTACGCAGATCCCCGAGCGCCGGGTCATGATGGTGGATCTGCAGACGCCGAAAATTGTCTGGCAGCACGCTTTTCCAACCGCGAGCTGCTGCGCCTTTCCGGTCGTCTCGCTGGGCGCGACCGGTTCTCTTGTGGCACTCGGGGGCGCGCCAGAGACCACGCTGTTTGGCGCATCCGGGGAGCGTCTCCAGGTCCTGGCCTTGCCGGACCCGGGCCTGCACGTTGCGGCGCTGCTCTCCGATGACGGCCGCCTGGCGGTCATCGAACAGTGGCCGAGCCTGATCGCCGGGTTTGCCCGCGGTCGCGAGAAGCCGCTGTGGACGGTGCGGGTCAATGACACCGTCCTGTCGCTGGCCATGAGTCGGAAAGGCGGGGTGCTGGCGGCGGCTACGCCCGAGGCCGTGCATCTGCTCCAGGCTGCGGACGGTAAGCGTCTCGCCCGGCTGCCCTACGGTCCCTCCCAGATGATGGCCACCGTGGCGATCTCCGGGGACGGCGGACACATCGCGTTGGGGTGGAAGCGGCCCGATGGCAGGGCGCTTGTGGCTTTCTTCCTCCGCGGTCGCCCGAAGCCCGTCTGGGAACAGATCGTGGGGGAGGGTCTGCCCCTGGTGCAGATGGACGACCGGGCGCAATGGGTGGCCGTCGGCGATGCCCACGGAGCGGAAGGGGCGCTGCTGTCGTCGCAGGGACGGGTGCTGTGGCAGACGCGCAGTAAGCGGGAACCCATCGCCACGGGGCTGGCGCCTGACGGTCGCCTGGCTGCCGTGGCCGTGGGCAGCGCCCTCGAGGTCCGCGATCTCGCCAAGGGTGGAACGGTCTGGCAGGGGACCGTCGAGGGCGGCGTGCAGCTGGTCAGGCTTGCGGGGTCCTGGCTGGCTGCGCTGGGTACCGGGCGTGAGGGGGGCCGGGGTACCCGCCTCTGGTTCTTCCGCCTTCCCACACGCGGGTGAT
>JACQTN010000572.1 GCA_016210785.1 Armatimonadota bacterium | reverse complement strand
GTTCAGCACCGGGTAGGTGCTGAAGTTGTACTTGGTGCCCTGCACGTTAGCCCGGTAGGCCCAGACCGCGAGCTCCTCCACGAGCGGCACGCTCACGGCTTCGTCCATCAGGACCTTCATGATCTGGAGGTAGAGGGCGCGGCGTTTGGCCGGGTCGGGCTCGCGCCGGCCCTGCTCCAGCATCTGGTCCATCCGCGGGTTCTTGTAGCAGGACCAGTTGAAGTTGCCGCCCACCAGCGAGGAGTGGAACAGGAAGTACAGGCCGTCCAGGTCGGTGGAGCGCAGGAACATGATCGGCCCGTGGGTCGTGCACTTGTAGTTGTCCTCGTAGAACGGCGGCCGCGCCTGGGCTTTGATCTTCATATCGATGCCCGCCTCGCGCAGCGCGGCCTGCATCAGGTGAGCGGCCTGGGTGAAGGGGTGCGACCCGCCGCCGTACTCGATCAGGTTGAGGAGGACTTCCAGGCGCTGCCCGCCCTTCAGCCGGATGCCGTCCGGCCCGGGGCGCCACCCCGCTTCGTTGAGCAACTCCCTGGCCTTGTTCAGGTTGTACGGGTAGTACTGCCGCAGCGATGGATCATCGAGCATCACCGAGTTGAGCGGCGCCTGGGCTTTTCGCGCGGTTCCCTTGAAGATGGTCGCCACAAACGCCTCCCTGTCGATGGCGAAGTTGATCGCCTGGCGGACCTTGACCTCGTCCAGGGGCGGCCTGGTGACGTTGATGACCCAGATCAACGGCACGCCCGGCCAGGGCATGCGCTCCACGCGGAAGTTGGCGCTGCCCTCCAGGCGGGGGAGGGCCTGGGACGGCACCAGGTAGATCCCCTGCGTCTCGCCGCTCTCCACGGTGGTGACGCGCGTGCCGGCCTCGGGGATGAACTTCCAGGTGATGGCGTCCAGATAGGCGGGGCCCGCCCGGTCGCTCCATGGCGCCTTCCGGTTGTAGGCCGGGTTGCGAACGATGGTGGTGTGGCTCTTGGCCACGTAGTCCTTTACCATGAAAGGACCACTGCCGATCGCCTTCTTGTGTACCTCATCCCCCATCTCCCGCACCGCCTTGGGGGAGACAAAACTCAACGTGCCGCCGGCGGCATACGTGAGGAAGGGCGAGTTGGCCGCCTTGAATGTCACCTGTACGGTATGCTCGTCGACGACCTTTGACGCCTCGTACCCGGCCAGCGCCCCGCGCGATCCTCCCGCCTTGAAGTTGGGATCCATGATGCGGTCGAAGTTGAACTTCACCGCGGCGGCGTTGAAGGGCGTCCCGTCGTGGAACTTCACGTCCTTGCGCAGCTTGAAGGTGTAGGTCTTTCCATCCGGGGAGACCGTCCATGATTCGGCGAGCCACGGGACGAGTTTGCCGTCCCGCCCATGGAACAGCAGGTTTTCGGTGACGGAGGCGATGACCTGGAAGGTCACCGCCGAAGGAGACGCGTGGGGATCCAGCGTTGGGGGCTCCTGGTCGAGCCCGATCACCAGGGTGCCGCCCGACGCCGGCCCCGCCCGGGCCACCGCGAGCCCGCCGACCAGCAGGGCCGCGGCGGCGACGAGGGTGGCGCCGATCCATAGCCGCGAGTGCGCGTGCTGCATCCGTATCACCTCCCCCGAGTCTGGACTGCCCTACGTTCCCCCCACCGCCAGCAGCGGGTCCCCCGGGCTCACCGGGGGACAGGTGACCAGGAAGATGATGTCGCCGCTGGCCTCGCTGCGCACCTCCGTGAGCACGTCGCCGTAGACGTCGCAGATCCTGCCCAGCACCTGGCCGCGCTCGACGCGATCGCCCACCTTGATGGACGGATAGAACATTCCCTGGTGCGCGGCGCGGTGCCAGATCATCTTGGTGGGCGTGCCGATGGACACCGACGGGACCCCGGCCGCGGGCAGTACGCCGGCCACGGCCAGGGCGCGCTCCGTCCCTTCCAGAAGCGTGGCCACCGAAGGCTCGTCCAGCAGGCCCCCCCCGCCCGCCTCCGCCAGCACCGCGGGCTTGCCGGCGCGCGCGGCGGCCAACATGGAACTGCCCGGAATCTCTGCCTCCAGTACGCGCGGGATGCCGTACGCCCAGGCCATGCGCCGGGCCACGTCGTCCACGGCGGCGTTGCCGGAAGGCGTGTAGGCCGCGAAGGGGACGAGCGCCTCCACGATGTCCCCGCCGTGGAGGTCGATGAGATAGTCGGCCGGCGCGATCACGTCCTCCCACACGCGGCGCACCATGCGCTCGCTGATCGAGCCCGTTGCCGAGCCGGGGAAGACTCGGTTGGGATTCAGGCCGTCCAGGGGATTCACGTAGGCGGTGCGGCCGTAGAACGCGGGCTCATTCACCACGTGGACGATGATGAGCGCCCCGCGTACCTGGTGCGGGTCGAGGCGCCGGGCCAGCCGGATGGTGGTCTCGATGCAGGGGTACTCGGCGCCGTGAAGGCCGGCGATCACCGCCGCCACGGGGCCGTCTCCGCGGCCGTTGATCACGGTCACGGGCATCCGGACGGCATACCCGCAGCCTCGCACCTCGATGGCGGCGCGGACCCGGGTGCCGGGCGCCACGGCGGTCCCTGCGACGGTTAGCACTCCGGCCATACCAGCACCCCGGGGGAAGAACCTCGCACGAAGGCGTTGAGCCGTCCGCCGAAGTCCCTGGCGTTGTCTTGCGATTCGGGGCCTGCGCAGGCGATTCCTTCAGCAGCCCGGTGGCCGGCGGGGCACGTCGGTGCCGGGCTGAGCCAGTGCGGGGAGTACCGATCGAATGTTCACGCCGCGCAACACCTGGAGGAGAATGATAGACGCGTGGCTTACATCATCGGGAGGCGCGCGAGCCGGCCGGCAAGCCCCGGGAAGATGGCGATCGCGATCACCACCCCGTCACCCGACCGGTCGCGCACGACCAGGAAGGCGATCCCGCGCCCCACGTAGCGCAGCCAGGTAGACTGCTCCTCCGCCTCTTCATCGTCGGGCGGACCGAAGCGGTAGACGACGTGCGAGGCGGGGCTCCCCACCTGGAGACCTTCGGCGGTCATGAAGCATCCGCCCCACGACGTCTTCAGGTGGGCCGCGTGCCCGTCGGCGTAGAGGACGTCCACGGTGCACGGTCCCGTCTGGGTCAGCGCATGGGTGATCTCTGCCTGGTCCATCCCCAGCCGGACCGGGCCGATGCCCTGCCCGGGGCTGATGATGCCGATGCCCTGGGCGACAACGGCGACGGCAAGCCCCAGCATGAACCCGCAGGTGAGCCAGGCCCGGCGCACAATCTCCCCCCTCTGCGGCGGCGGCGTGTTCCCGGAGATCGGCCGCTGGTCGGAACCCGTGGCCCTGACTTTCGCCGGCGGGTGCAGCACTCCTGCACGCCGCCGGCACGCGGCCGCCGCCGCGGCTTTCCTCCCCTCGCAACGCGCCGCGGCATTCCGCGGTTCCCCGCGCCACATTCCGCCCGGTGGCCGCGCCCACCGTAGACGCGGCCGGACCGGGTGGGGTAGACTATAGCCGTGCCGTCCGCCGTGGATTCGATCCGCCAGCAGTTGCCGGGACTCTTCGCCGCATCCCCGTCCCTTCGCTCCTGCGCCGGGCGCCTGCGGCTGCTGGGCGCGATGCCTCCCTTCATCGCCACCGACGACTATCCCCGGCCGGGGTGGGCGCTGCCCGAGCCACCGCGCCATGACGCGGCGCGGCAGACTCTGGACGCCACGGCGGAGGCCGTGTGGACACTTGCCGAGTACCTGCAGGCCCATGTCCGGGACCTGGCCGGCCTGCAGGATCAGGCGGCGCGGGCAGGCCTTGCCCACGACCTGGCCCGGGCCCTGCAGCGCACCGAAGCCCTTCTGAAGGAACTGGGAACCGCCATGCGGACCATCGACCACCTCCGGCGGTTCCTGGAGTCCGGTACCCGGCCGGCGTCGGTCCCGGGCGTCCACGCGCCGTACGGCATCCACGCGCCCGCGCGCTCTCCCGCCACGACCCTGGTCCTGTGGCTCGCCGCGGACCTGGAGCGAATTGCCGGCGAGGTCGGTGACCTGGCGGCGTGGGAGAGCAACAGCCTGCTGGCCGCACTACCCGCCGCGACGCCGTAACCCCCTCACTCACTTCCCGAGAAGTTTCCCCTAACGTTTGGCCGTCTGATATTCCGGACTCCCCACTGTCGCGGGTGCACCGCGAAGTCGGTGCGCCGTGGGCGCCGTAAGTCCGGCGAGCGCGGTAGAATTGCGCACCTTGCAGGCACGTTGAACGTGCAGGTGAGCGCGGTAGAGTGGCGCACCTTGCACAAACGTTGAACGTGCCGCGCGGTAGAACAGAACACCGTGCACCGAGTGGAACGTGCCGGTCATGGGGCGCCGTGAGCCCGGTGAGCGCGGTAGAACCCAGCGCTTCGGCAGGATGTGGCACGTGCCGACGAAGAGTCGCCCCCGTCCGGACACATGGTGAAAGATGGAACAGGGCAAGGCCCTGCAGGACAGGTGCGCGTCTCGGAAAGCCGCACCGCGTGCATGCGCAGGGCCGGCTTCCCACGATGTGTCTGTATCGGCGCCGCGAGTTGAACGGCGCAGGATTGAACTCGCGCCGCCGAGCCCGAGCATCACCAGTATGTTGGAGTCCCCACTATCGCGGGTGCGCCGCAACGTTGGTGAGCGCGGTAGAACGGAACACCTTGCACCGAGTCGAACGTGCCGTTCGTGGGGGAGGCACCGTGCGT